>JAPLMO010000383.1 GCA_026386995.1 Planctomycetota bacterium
CCGGACCGCATCATCGTCGGCGAGGTCCGCGGCGCCGAGGCCCTGGACATGCTCCAGGCCATGAACACCGGCCACGACGGCTCCCTGACGACCATCCACGCCAACAGCCCCGAGGACGCCATGAAACGCCTCGAGGGCCTCGTGCTGGAGGCCGTCGACATGCCCGTCCGCGCCATCCGCGAGCAGATCGTCACGGCCTTGGACGTCATCGTTCACCTGACGCGCTATGCCGACGGCAAACGCGAGGTCTCGGCCATCAGCGAGGTGGCGGGCATGGACCGGGAGGACGGCACTATTATTGTTGAAGACGTCTTCACCCGCCCCGCCACCGGCGAAAAGGGCCGGATGCGCGGCGACCTGGTCCACACCGGATACATCCCGATCTTCGCCAAGGACCTACTGACCAAGGGCCTCCTGACCGTTGACGCCTTCATGTAACCTATGATCGAACTGATACTGGCCGACTCGGCCGACATGACGCTGTACCGCTGGCTGGCGAGCGCCCTGGCCGCCTGCGCCGTGTTCGGTGCGGTTATTTCGCTGCGCCTGCCGCTGGGCGGAATGATCCGCCGCCAGGAAGATGATTACAGCGCCGCTCTGGCGGAACTGTTCATGTTCGACGTCAAGCCCCGCCATCTGACGTACACCATGTTCGGCGCGGCGCTGGTCGTCGGGTTTCTGGTGGGCCTGTTCGTGTATCAATCCGAGGTCGGGGGCTGGGCGGTGCTGGTGGCGGCGGCCTTCGGCACGGTCGCGGGCTACTGGGTGCCGCGCATGGCGATCTACGTCATGCAGCGCCGGCGCCGCCAGAAACTGAACGACCAGTTGATCGACGGCCTGGTGACCCTGGCCAACGGGATGCGGGCCGGCCTGAACCTCGTGCAGTCGATGAAGTTGATCGAGACGAACGCCCAGCCGCCCATCAGCCAGGAGTTCGCCCTCATGCTCCGCGAGTTCGAGCACGGCACGAGCGTCGACGAGGTGATGCGGCGGGCCTCCGCCCGCATCAAGTTGCACCACTACAAACTGCTGTTTGCGGCGATGGAGACCGCGCGGCAGCGCGGCGGCAATCTGCCCGAGACGCTCGACCGCCTGGGCGAGTCGCTCCGCGAAATCATGCGCCTCGAGGAGAAGGTCCGGGCACTGACGGCCGAGAACCGCATGTCCGCCCGAATGATGGGCGCCATGCCCGCCGTCATCGCCGGCATCTACTACATGATCGAGCCCGACTGGGTCCAGACGCTTTTCGACAGCCAGTACGGCCTGCTGATTCTCCTGGTGGCGGTGGCGCTGTGGGCGGGCGGGTTCCTCTGGATCCGCAAAATCATGACGTTTGAAATCTGAGCCGCCGGACCCGCCGGGCGGCCGGCCGGGGTGCGGGAAGGGTGATGGCGTATGGAATTGCTGGTTGTCATCTACATTCTAGTGTTCCTGGCGGCCTTTCTTTTCGTCGCCACGCTTTTTCGCGCCCCGATCGAGACCGAGGACGAAAAAGCGTTCCGCATCGAAATCGACAACGTCGACCGCGACACGGTCTTCGAGGTCCCGTGGATGCGGCCGATCCTGGTGCCGACGTATCACCTGGTCCGCCGCCTCAACATGCCGGGCTTCAAGAAACACATCCTGAAACTTCTGCTGGCCGTCGGCAACCCCCGCCAGTACAGCCCCGACGAGTACCTCGTCATCTGCGTTCTGTGGGGTGTGATCGGTGCGGTGTTGACGTTCCTGCTGGCGCGGGTGGCCTCAGGCGAGATCGGGCTCGTGGGCGCCGCCCTTTACCTGGTGGCCGGTTTCCTGGGCGGCTTCTTCTGCGCGTACCTCTGGCTGCGGGAGCGGGCCCTGCTGCGCCTCAGGAACATCTCGCGGCGGCTCCCATATGCCCTCGACCTCATCGCCATGGCCATGGACGCCGGCGCCACCTTCTACGAGGCCGCCAAGGCCGTGGTCCGCGACGACCCGTACGACCCGCTGAACGAAGAACTCAACATGGTCATCCGCGAGATCGATTTCGGCCGCAGCCGCCAGGACGCCCTCACGCACCTGGGGAAGCGCATCGACGTCGAAGGGCTCGACGGCATTCTCTCGGCCGTCCTTCAGGCCGAGGCCCTCGGCACGCCCCTGGCCACCGTCCTGAAACTCCAGGCCAACCTCCTCAGGATGCGCCGAAGCATGCGGGCCGAACGCAAGGCCGGCGAGGCCGCCGTCAAGATACTCGTCCCCTCCATGCTTATCCTGATAAGCGTCGTCCTGATCATCTTCGCCCCCATCATCGTCCGCGGTATCGAGGGGCGGTACCTCCAGTAACGCGAATGCCTGGGGCCGCCCGGAATTGCATGTGAGCGCGGAGGGGTGTGGTCAAGTCTTTCGCTCCGGGTCAAAAGCGTCGAGCAGCGCCTTCAGGTCTGCTTCGCTCCCGGGCCGCTTTCTGTCCGGCTTGGTGGCTTCGCCTCCAGCAAGGTCACCGCTTGAATGCCGGAAGCGTGAACGGGACGCCAAAGGCCCAGGAACTCCGGCCATCGCAGATACAGGCTGGGTACGTCGGCGCCGATGTCGGCCGGCTTCTTGCGGGTCAGGCAGAGCCTCGTGGGCTTGCCGCACCAGACGCAAAGTAGGATTGCGTCGGGCCACGCGTTGGCCGGAACATGGTAGTTGCCGTGCCTCTTGCGGCAGTGCGGGCAGAACGGAAGACCGAGGGGCCGCAGGTGGATCAGCCTGTAGATCGGCCAACTCAGGCCGAGCAAGGTCAGAATTGAGCATCCGAGGATGAGAAGAACGCCGAGAGACTCCGGCACAGCCTCGCGCAGGAGGTCGCCGAGCACCGCGCCGAGCAACCCGGCACTGAGCCCCAGGAGGCCGGTGGTCAGAAGCAAGTGCTTAAGTGTGAAAAGCATACGCGCGGATTTCCACAATGCTTTGCGTGCTCACGCCGTGGCCGCGGCCTTCGCCTGGAGGGCCTTGGCCACGCGGTCGCCGAAGTCGGCGATCTCCGGGATCTTCAGGAACCCCACGACTGCCGCATCGACCGTGCCGAGGCCGAGGACGTACTGGATGGACTTGTCGATTTTCTCGGGCTCCTTGCTGAAGGTCCCCTCACCGACGAGTTTCATGCCGATGACGCCCTTGCCGGCCGCGTGGAGTCTTTCGAGCACCGGGGCGACCTTCTCGGGCGCGGCATCCATCTTTTCTCCGTAGGCGTTGATGCGGACGTGGACCACATCGACCCACGGCGACGCGGCCGCCGCCTCAAGGGCCGCCAGCGAATGGATCGACGCCCCGTGGGCCCGGATGATCTTCCTGGCCTTCAGGGTCTCCAGGATATCCATCTGCCTCTTCTGCTGGTCGCACCAGGTCGGCGAGAGTTGGCAGTGGAGTTGGAGGACGTCGATGTAGTCGGTCTGCAACTCCTTGCGGAACCGGTCGACCAGGATATCGGCGTCGGGCCGCTCCTGTTCCGGCAGGCCGCCCTTGCCGGTCCACATTTTGGTGACGATGGCGTACTGGTCGCGCGGCAGGCCCTTGAGCGCCCCGGCGAGGAATGGGTGCGTGCCGTACATGTCGGCCACGTCGAAGAGGCGTACGCCGCGCTCCCATGCGGCCTTGATGAGCGCGTCGAAACCCCCTTTGCCCAGCCGCGTGTGGTCCGACACGCGGCCGCCGCCGTGCATCCCCGTGCCCAGGCCGATCCGCGTGACCACTAGGCCCGTCTTGCCTAGCGGCACGAGTTCAAACGGGTTCGGCGGCGCGGCCTTCGCCTCCGCCACGGCAAGGCCGGGGCGGCCGAGAAATGCCCCACCGGCAACAACCAGACTCGATGCCAGGAACTGGCGGCGACTGAGTTTCATGACAGGGTCTCCAAGGGTCCGTACCAGTTATGATATACGAGTTCGGGCCGACTGCAACGGCCTGCTTGTTGTCAACCGTCGCCGTGCCGGCGACGGCTAAGAGGCTGTTTCAGAACCGGCTTTCAGCGCATGATCGCGCGGCGGGCAGTCTTGCCCACCGCGCGACACTCGGTTCTGAAACAGTTTCTAAACACGTACGCCGGCGGCGGCGGTGAAACCACTTCTAGGCTGGGCCGATGCGCCATTCCGGGACGCCGCCGCACTGCGTCTCCACGGCGTCGCCGCTATGGCGAAACGACGCCGAGGCCGCGCGCATCGGCCTTGGGGTCTCCGGCCCACTTGTTTGCGTCGGCGGCCATGCTGACGGTCGGGAAGGCCGAGATTCTCAACCGCGCCCAGCCCATCGGTATAAGCGTCACCTTCTCGGCCGGCTGCTCCGTGAAGGCCGGGCTCATTTGGAGGACGGCCGCGAGGCCGTGGCGGTCGAGCGTCCACGTGGGGATTCTGCGGGCGCTGGCCGTCAGTTCGATCGGCGCGGCCTCCTGCGCGAACACCAGGCCCCCGTCGGGCATCTTCTTCTTTGCGGTCACCTGGACCGAGGCATCCGGCGCCTTGGGATCGATCTCGAGGCCGTAGTTCCACGGCGTCGTCGGATGGACCTCGAAGGCCGGCCAGCCGGCCACGACACGAGCCGTACCCGTGCCAGGGGCGTCGGTCCCGCCGCAGCGGCGCCACTTCTCGCCGATCTTCAGGGCGAACGTGAGCGGCCCGCGGCTGATCGAAACGGCGTTCTTGTTCTTCTCCCAGACGGTTGCGGCCAGCCGCATCGGCAGTTCCAGCGTCACCTTGTCGCCGTCGGCCCACATGCGATCCACGACCGCGTAGGAGAGCGGCGTCGCCTTGATGTCCACGGGCTTGCCGTTGACGGACAGCCTGGCGCCGTCGCACCACCGCGGGATGCGCAGGTACAGCGGGAAGCGGACCGGCTTCGGCGCCGAGACGGTCAGCGTCACGGTTCCATCGACGGGATAGTCGGTCTCCTCGACGATGCGGACCTGTGAGCCGTCGCCGACCTTAGCCGAGACCTCGCTGGGGGCGTACAGGGACGCCGCCAGGCCGCCGTCGGCCGTCGCCAGCCACATCTCCTCGGCGTAATACGGCCATCCCATCGCCACGTTATGCTGGCAGCAGCGGAAGTCGCGCGGGTCGTAGCCGAGCATGTTCCCCTCGTTCTGGATGCCGGGGGCGTGGTTCCTGGTGTCGAGGACCGGCTGGTTCGGCGCGGTCAGGTAGTGCAGGGCCTTCTGGTCGGGCGTTTGCGAGCAGGGGAAGGAGTTAAAGGCGATTTCCTCGCAGCGGTCGGCCCACAGCGGGTCGCCGGTGATCCGCGTGAGCATCTGGAAACTGTGCATGAACTCGACCCAGGTGCACGTCTCTGTGCCCTGGCGCGGGTCGACGTAGCCGGGGCGGCAGTTCTCGTCGGCCCCGAAACCGCCACCGGGCACCTGGCCGTAGATGCCCGTCACGGTGTCATAGTTGCGGCAGGCGGCCTTGACGAAGCGGTCTTCCCTGGCCTGCATGTAGAAGATGGCCGGCTCGCGGAACGACTGGCTGATGTTGACGCCGTGCCAGTTGGCGACGCCGTCGGTCCAGTTGGCGGTGCGGGCATGGACCTTCCTGGCCACGTCCAGGAGCCAGGCCTCGCCGGTGCGGTTGTACAGCCAGTAGATGCTCTCGAGGTTATCGCCCGCGCGGATTTTCTGCCATGACTCGGAGATGAAGTCCGCCTCGGGCACCGACTGCTGCCAGCGGAAGTACTTCAGCATAAAGGGCAGCACGCGCTTGTCGCCCGAGAACTCGTAGTAGGACTGGAGGACATTGAGGGCGAGCATGTTCGGCCAGATGTCGGACTTGCGGCCGACGTTCGTCAGGTTGGCGCGCGGCCCGAACCAGCCGTCCTCGCGCTGGCTTGAGAGGATGCCCTCGATCCACTTGCGGGCCTCCGCCATGATCCGCTCGTCGCCCAGGACGTACCCCAGGTCGCCGAAGCCCTTGAGCCAGTAAGGCAACTCCTCCCACGGGCTATGGCCTTTGCCTTCGAGGCTGAGCCACGCGTTGCCCTCGGCCTTGCAGTACTGGCTGATCTCC
>JAPLMO010000205.1 GCA_026386995.1 Planctomycetota bacterium
CTTCGAGCGGCAGAACGCCCTCATCGCCTACCACAGCGCCGCCATGGGCCAGGTCATGTTCCTCGGCTTCGATCACACGTGGCGCCTCAGGTACCGCACCGGCGACACGTACCATCACCGCTTCTGGGGACAGGTGCTCCGCTGGGCCACCGCGAACAAGTTGCCAGCGGGCACCGAGACGGTCCGGCTCGGGACCGACCGCTCGCGCTACGCGCCGCAGGCGCCCGTGCGCGTGCGGGCCCGCCTGGCCAAGAAAGACTACACGCCCATTACAAGCGACGACGTGGCCGTCAACGTCTTCGCCGGCGACCAGTTGGTACTGCACCGAAAACTCCAGTACCTCCAGAACTCGCCGGGCTCGTACGCCGCCGAAGTGGGCGAACTGCCCGCCGGCAACTACCGGCTGGAACTCGACGCCCCGGCGGCGCAGCCGGTCCTGGCAGCCGAAAACGCAAGCAAGGTGGCCACGGAGTTTTCCGTCGAGCAGTCCGCCTCGGCGGAGCAGGCCGAACTGGCGCCCGACCGCGGATTCCTGTCGCGGCTGGCCGGCCTGACGGGCGGCAGCGTCGCGGGGCCGACCCACGCCGACCGCATCCTCGCCTCGCTCGGCAAACCGACCGAGGTGCTCCGCGAACCTCGCGAGTACGTCTTGTGGGATTCCTGGCCCCTGCTGATAGTGATGGTCCTAGTGGCCACGGTCGAGTGGCTCCTGCGGAAGAAAGTGGGGTTAGCATGATCCCGATTCCATCCGACATGCCGGCCGGCTCCGTACCGAAACTGATCGACCAGGCCCTGAGGCGCCTCATACGCCGCATACGCGAGATCGTCATCTTGCGCGGCGTCTCGGCCGTCGTCGCGACGTCCCTGGGGGCGCTGCTGGCCATCATGGCCATAGATGCCAGCGTGGTCCTGTTCTCCGACGTGGTGCGGTGGCTGCTGACGCTTTCGGCCCTGGCGCTGACGGTCGCTTCGGCCGTGTGGTTCCTCATCCTGCCCCTGGCCAGGACGATCACGCTGACGGGCATCGCCCGATCGGTCGAAGAGCGCCACCCCGAACTCCAGGAACGACTCAGTTCGGCGGTGGAACTCTTGTCAAGCCGCGACATGCCCGAACTGCGCGGCTCCGAAGCCCTCATCGCGGCCCTCGCCCAAGAGGCGAGCCGCGACGCCGAACACATGCGCCCGCGCGCCGAGATCTCCCTGAAGGCCGCGCGGCCGTTCCTCCTGGCGGCGGGCGGGGCCGTGGTCGTCCTGGGCCTCCTCCTGGGCCTCTACCAGAACGCCCAAAGGCTCCTCGTGCGGGCCGTCGCCCCGTACGCCAACATGCCGAACGTCACGGGCGACATGCTCCGCGTCACCCCCGGCGACACCCGGATCCTCGAGGGCCAGCGCCTGGAGGTCGAGGTGTCCGTGGCGAACGCGGCCGTCCGCAAGGCCCAGTTCCGCAAACTCTTGCCCGACGGGTCGGAAGCGGCCGAGGCCATGACCGCCCTGCCCGCCGGCGAAGGCGGCGAGCCGCGCTTCACCCTCACCTGCCCGCCGGGCGCCGAGAGTTTCCGGTACCGCATCCACGCCGGCGATGCGCTGAGCAAGTACTTCGCCGTCACGGTCGTCCCGCCGCCGGTCGTCAAACGCCTGGAAGTCCGCTACGAGTATCCCGCGTACACGATGCGCGAGGCGCGCACCGAACCCGACAGCGCGGGCGAGATCAAGGCCGTCATCGGCACAGTCGTCACGGTCTCGGCCGTCACCAACAAGCCGGTCAAGACGGCCCAGTTGCAGATCGGCGGCCAGCCGGCCAAGGGATCGCCCGTCCAGATCGCGGCCGACGCCGACGGTGCAACGGTCTGCAAGTTCCAGGTCAAACTTACGCCGCGCCTCAAAAGCCGCTGGATACTGAACCTGACCGACGAGTTCGGCTTCAGCAACTCCACCGGCGAGCGCCTCATCGAGGCCGTGCCCGACCTGCCGCCCGTCGTCAAACTTATCTCGCCCGACAACAAGAGACTCCGCCTGAAGCCGACCGACCACCTGCCGCTGACCTACACGATGACCGACGACTTCGGCCTCGGCGCCGCCGACATCTCGGTCGAGACCGACACGCGCAAGCACAAGGCCGTCCCCCTGCCGCTCGAGGGCGAAAAAGGCAAGCCCCTGCGTGCCGCCGCCGGCGATACCTCGCTGGACCTCGCAAAACTGCCGCTCCAGGGGGCACGCCAGTTCACCCTGTGGGTGCGGGCCGCCGACAACCTGCCGGCCAGCGCCAAGGGGCCGCAGGAAGGCCGCTCCGAAGTCATGACGGTCGAACTGGACCTCTCGGCCGCCTCCTACGCCATGCAGGCCCTTGAGGCCGAGGCCGAGAGCATCCGCAAGGCCCTCGAGAAAATCCTGAAGGAACTCAAGGAATCCAAGAAGGACTCCGTCCCCCTGAAGGACAACCCGGCAAAGTTGCAGGCGCTCGCCGAAGAGACGACAAAGAGCCTGGAACGCATGCGCGGCCACCTGGGCATCGCTAAAGATACCGCCGCCGAGGTCACAGCCAGGATCGCCGAGGGCACTTTCGCGGGCCTCGCGCCGAAGGCGGCCGAAATGACCGCCGAGGTCGACGGCGCCCATGACAAGGCCGGGCAGATCAAACTGGTCGAGACGCTGGCCGAACGCTCCGCGCTGGCGACCCAGACGGACACACACATCGACCGCGCCATCAAGATCGTCGAGGAGATGCTGAAGCAGTTGCACGAGATGGCCGACGCGGCGCGCCTCGCGCAGTCGCTCCAGGACCTGGCGGAGCGGCAGCAGGACCTCGCCGCCGCCAAGGCCGAGGCGGAAATGGCCGCCAGGCAGGAGGCCGCCGCCAACGCCCCCGAGTGGCAGAAGTCCGAGGCGCAGGTCGCGCGCGAGACCGGAAACCTCGTCAAGGACAACGCGGCCGCTCGCCTGGCCCAGATGCAACAGGACCAGGCCCGGGCGAAAGACCTGGCCGCCGAGGCCCGCAAACTCCAGCAGGAACAGCAGGCCCTCGCCCAGGACACCAACCGCCTCGGACAACTGGCTCAGATCGATCAGGCCCTGAAAGACCTCGCCGCCGCCCAGGCCGCCCTCTCGCGCGATGCAGCCCAGGACAAGGCCGCCACCGACCAGGCCAAGCCGATGGCCGCCGCCGCCGAGAACATCAAGTCCGGGGCGCTGGCCCAGGCCGTCGAGAAGCAGAAAGCCGCCGAGGACTCGCTCAAGAATCGCGCCGAGACCGGCATCCAGCCCCCGGCCGCCCCAGAAAACACCGGCCAGCAGCCGCAGGGTCAACAGCAGGGACAACAGGTGCAGGGTCAGCCGCAGGGACAACAGGCGCAGGGTCAGCCGCAGGGTCAACAGGTGCAGGGTCAGCCGCAGGGTCAACAGCAACAATCCGGCCAGCAGCCGCAAGGCCAGCCGCAGGGTCAGCAACCGCAAAGTCAGCAGCAAGCCGGTCAGCAGCCGCAGGGCGCGCAGCCGGCGGGCCAACAGATGTCGCCGGAGGAGAAGGCGCGGGCCGGTCAACTGGCTGCCAAGCAGCAGGACTTGCGCCAGCAGACCGAGTCGCTCCTGGCGCAGCGGAACCAGGCGGCAGCCGAGATCGCCAAGTCGCAGATGGGCCGCCTCAAGGAGGAGCAGGCCGAGGTCGCCAAGGAGGCCGCCCAACTGGCGCAGGCGGTCGCACCGATCGGCGAGCAGCCGGCCCAGTTAAGTCAGGAGGCCGCCGGCGACGCCAAGGAAGCCGCCGAGGCGATCCCCTCGAACATCGGCGATGCCGCGCAGCATGCGGCCGAGGCCGGTCAGGAACTGGGGGCGCTCGCCCAAGACCTCAACAAGCAGGTCGCCGAGCAGGCCGCCGCACACGGTGCGCCCGAGAAGGCAGCCGGCCAGCAGGAGTCCGGCAACCAGCAGGCCGGGGCACAAGAGGCCGGGGCAAAGGAATCCGGCGCACAAGAATCCGGGGCGAAAGAGGCCGGCGCACAAGAGGCCGGCGCGAAGGAGGCCGGCGCAAAGGAATCCGGCGCACAAGAGGCCGGGGCGAAAGAATCCGGGGCACAAGAGGCCGGCGGCCAGAAAGCCGGGGGGCAAGAAGCCGGCGGAAAAGAGCCCGGCGGCCAGGAATCCGGCGGCAAGCCGGCGGACGGCCAACCCTCGTCCGGCAGCCCGGACCAGGGCCAGACGGCCGAACTAGCCCAGCAGGCGTCCGCCTTGGCCGAGCGTCAGCAGGAACTCGCGCGAGAGATGCAGGCCCTCGCCGCAGATCAGCCCAAGCAGGCCCTCCAGGCCGAGCAGCAGGCCATCCAGGCCCAGACGGCCGATCTCCAGCAGGAAGCCGCCGCCCTCGGCCAGCAGGCCCAGGCCATGGCGCCGGAGGCAAGCGGCCAAGCCCAGCAGGCCAATCAAGCCCTCGGCCAGGCGCAGCAGGCCGAGAGCCAGGCCAGCCAGGCGATGGCGGGTCAGTCGCCGCAAAGCGCGGTCGGCTCGCAGCAGACGGCGGCCAGTGAACTGGGCAACGCGGCCGCAGCCCTCGGCCAACTCGGCCAGGCGCTGGCCCAGGCGGCCTCGCAGTCGCCGGCGGCGCCGAGCCCGATGGGCACGCCGATGGCCAACGCCTTCAGCGCCGCCAGCCAGGCCGCACAGAGCCCGTCAACCGCCGCGGCGGCCGAGGCGTCGCAGGCCATGTCGGCGGCGGCCAGCCAGGCCATGGGCATGGCCCAGGGCATGGGCGTGCAGCCCGGAATGGGCAAGGGACTTCAGCAGGGGCAGAAACCGTCGCAGTCGGCCGATTCCAAGAAAGGCATCGGCGCGGTCGGCATAAACTCGACGGCCGCAAAGTTGGAAAGCCTCGGTATCAAACTCTCCGACTGGGCGCGGCTGCCGGGCGAACTGAGGAGCCAGATCCTCCAGGCCGCCGACGAAGCCGGCCCGGAAGAGTACCGAACGCTTATCAAACGCTACTTCCAGCAGGTCGCCAAGCGCGGCGGCGCGGAAAGCGAAGGGACGACCCCATGAGTTCCGCAGGGAGCAACGCAAACAGGGTTCGGGCGCGAAGGCCCCGGCGGTGGCTCGCCGTTGCGATGTCGGCGGCGGTCGCCATTGCGGCGCTGGCCGGCCGCGCCTCGGGCGACGCCGCCTCCCCCGCCCTGGCCAAGTACCAGGATCAACTCGACGTGGCGCTCGACCGGGCGCTGGCGTTCATGGCCAAAGAGCAGCAACCCGACGGCGCCTGGGCCCGCGAGGGCGGCTCGCGGTCGCAGCGGAACGTCACGGGCATCACGTCGCTGGCCCTGATGTCGTTCCTGGCGAAGGGCCACACGCCGGGCGTCGGCCCGTACGGAGAGGCCCTCAACAAGGGCGTCGACTTCATTCTCGGGTCGCAGCAGCCCAACGGCATGCTCGTGCGCGGCGACAGCGGCCACGGCCCGATGTACAGCCACAACATAGCGACACTGCTGCTATCCGAGGTCTCCGGCATGGTGGACCCGCAGCGCCAGGCCAAAATCGACCAGGTCCTGCCGAAGGCCCTCATGGCCATCCTCGCGGCCCAGCAGATGCAAAAAGACGAGCGTAACGCCGGCGGCTGGCGATACCAGATCGACAGCCGCGACAGCGACATCTCATGCACGGGCTGGGCCGTCATGGCCCTGCGCAGCGCCCGCAACAACGGCGCCATCGTGCCCAAGGACGCCATCGAGAAGGGCCTGGAGTACATCATGAACTGCCGCGACCGCGGCGGGTCCGGCGGATTCGCCTACCAGCCCGGCGGCGCGGCCGGCTGGGGACGCACGGGAACGGCCCTCCTCTGCCTTGAACTCTGCGGCCGCCACCGCGACCGCTACGCCCTGATGGCGGGCAAGTGGATAATGGACCATCTGCCACGGAACCTCGGCGAGGGCGAGCACTTCTCCTACGCACTCTACTACTGCGCCCAGGGAACGTTCCAACTGGGCGACGATTACTGGGACCGCTTCGCCGCCCAGATGTACGACATCATGCTGCGTGCCCAGGACAAGGACGGCGGCTGGCCTCTGGCCGGCGGCAGCGACGGCGAAGGCGGCCGCTATTACTCGACCTCCATGGCCGTGCTGGCGATGAGCGTGTCGTACAGGCAGTTGCCGATTTATCAGCGCTGAGCCGCTGGAATCAACGGTGGGAACCGGGAACGGGGAACCGGGAACCGGAAGAACGAAACAAACCCGCGGCATGCCGCGGGATGGACTGGGGGGACGGGGAATGTGAACCGGACGACCACGAAACGGCGACGGGAACTGGGAACCGGACGACCGAAACAAGCCCGCGGCATGCCGCGGGATGGACTGGGGGAACGGGGAACGGCCGTTGACTTTGAACTGCCGTTTGGTCGTTGACTTGAAACCTGAAACCCGCCCTTAAGATTGGCGGGCAGGCTTTGAAACTTTGAACTGCCTTTTTCGCCCCAAAGGGGGCGACGGAATGTAGCCGCGGGTGGAGCACCGGCCGCTGCACAGCGGGCGGTGCGCAACCCGTGGGAGAGTTCGTGTTTTATCACATCCGCCCCGAAGGGGCGGAGGAATCTCCGCGACGCGCGCGACGGATCAGTCCAGCACCTACCGCTCGCCGAACTTGGGTGCCGCGGGCGCTGAGCATAGTAGGGTGGGTGCTATGCACCCACGCGGAGTCTGGCAGTAGACGCCAAGCATCGGTGTCCTTCCGCCGATTCGCCAGTCTCCTTCGCCCCTCCGGGGCGAAAAGAAGAGGATAAGAACCCCGCCTCTTTCCACGGGTTCCGCGTCGGGCCGCCGTGCGGCCGCACCGCTCCACCAGCGGCTACAACCCGCCGCCCCGTTGGGGCGGAAGACGGCCACGATCTGCGGCTACACGCCGGGAAGCCCGTTGTCACCCGTTGTCGATTTGGCCCTTGACAACAGCGTGCAACAGGTCAAAATAAGGTCTTGAAGCACCCGCCGCCCCATGCGAACCTGTGGGGCGGTCGGTTTTTCAACACACGCCCGCGGGGGCGTAGCTCAATTTGGTTAGAGCATCGGATTGTCGATCCGAAGGTTGCGGGTTCGAGCCCCGTCGCCCTCGCCAATGAAACCAGCGGACCTGCGGGACAAGTCGCCCGCAGGTCCGCACTGTTTTGTTCCCGCAACAAGCCGGTATTCTTGCGGCACCTTCCGCCGCCGCGCGAGTTTAAGCGGGTGAAGGACGGCCGGGGGTGAGACGAGGCTGCGCACTCGGAGCCAAGCGGAGAGGAGTTCCTGCGTGAGGGGACGACTGCTGGAGTCGAAAGAGACGGCCGAAGTGTTCCTGACGGCATGGCCCAGCCGCCGCGCGAAAGCCTCCGAGCAGGCCGAGGAGGTGTTCTCGACCGTTCGCTCGTCGCTGGCATCCTGCGGCGCGCGGCTTCTCCAGGAGCGGATCTTCGCCACGGAGGCCGCCCTGCCCGACGTGCTGGCGGCCCGGTCGCGCATCTGTGCGGACCTGGACGACGGCGTGCCGCCCGTTCTGATCGTCGTGCCGGAAAACCTAACTGGCCCCGTAGCGGGCGTTCAGTTGCACGCAGTGCGCTCGGCGGCCCCCCTCCAAATCGTCAAGAGCGACGGCAAGCCGCGCGGACGCTCCGTGACAATGGGCGACAGTTGCTTTGTGGCCCTCTCGGGCCTGGTAGCCCCTGGGGCCGGCGGCGCCGATGAGCAGGCGCACGCCATGTTCACGCAGGCGGCGGCCACGCTGAAGGCGCTTGGCGGCTCGATGCACTCGGTGGCGCGCACGTGGCTCTGGCTGGGCGACATCCTCGGCTGGTACGACGACCTGAACCGCGTGAGGAACAAGTTCTTCAAGTCGGTCGGCCTGATCGAAACCGATCCGAACAAGGCCTGCATGCCGGCCAGCACGGGCATCGGCGTGTATCCCGCGTTCGGGGCGGCCTGCGCGATAGACCTTGTGGCGGTCGTCGGCAAGGGCGGCAAGGTCGAGTATTTCCGCGAGGCTGGCAACCAGCGGTCGCCGTATCATTACGGCTCGGCCTTCTCGCGGGCGTCGCGGGCCGGTTCGCCGGCGGGCGACACCGTCTACGTCTCGGGCACGGCCGCCATCGACGCCGAGGGCCGGACCTCTCCCATAGGCGATGCCAAAGGCCAGGTCTCGGTCACGATCGAGAACGTTCGCGCCGCCTTCAGGGACCTGGGCTGCCGCGATGAGGAGGTCGTCCAGGCTATCGCGTATTCCAAGACGCCCGAAGTCCAGGCAATCTTCCACAAGGAATTCGCGGACCTTGGGTGGCCGTGCATCTCGGTCATCGCCGACATCTGCCGCGACGACCTGCTCTTTGAGGTCG
>JAPLMO010000435.1 GCA_026386995.1 Planctomycetota bacterium
AGCCGACCTCGGCCAGCGCGTCGCCCAGGGCCGTCGCATAGCCTTCCGGATCGACGTCGAACGGCGCCTCGGCGTCGCCGATCGCCATCGTCTCCAGCGACGTGGCGAACCGCCAGGCGGAAACATCGAACTGTTTCGCGACGGCGGCCGGCCACGCCTCCGCCCCGCCCCCCAGGAGCAGTCGGACGACGTCGCGCCGCGTGGCCTGCGGCACGCCGGACGCCGTGCGGCGCAGCAGCCAGTCGGCCGCCGCACCGGAATAATCATCCGCCAGGAGCATGCTCCGCGAGCCGTCCAACAGCACCGCACAGCGCGGTTTCTCGGGATCCTCCCATGTGCGGATCAGCATCGGACCAAGAGCCAGGCCCACGAGCATCGTGCCGGCTGCAAGAACCGTCGCCAGGATCGCAACACGCTGAAGTCTCGCCAGGTGCGCTGCATCGCGATGCAGAAAGACGATCGCGGCCGTCACGGCCGCTGCCCCGACCCCGCCGACCAGCCACGGCGTCACCGGGCAATCGAAGATGACGGTTGTCGTAACCACGAAGACTGACGCCCCCGTCTATTGAGTCACGGGACCGGCCCCTGGCAATGAGGCCCCTCTCCGGCCGGAACCGGTCCGACTCATGCTCCACGCCGTCACAACCTCGGCGATCAAGAACAGGATCGCCGCAACCGCAAGCGGAAAGCCCGAGGCGGCGCTCCGAACGCCCGGGTCGGCGTCCAGGCGGCCGACGTGGTCCGGTTCCAGAAAATGCACCGACGATCCTGCGAGCAACTGGCGGACCTCGCGCGGATCGATTCGCGCGAGGGACGATTCCTCCGGCGGAACATTCACCGCCGCCACGGGAATACCCGCTCCGGCTTCGCCCGGGGCGACCTCCTCCGAGACCACCTGGTAAATGCCTGCGCAGTCCGTCTCTGCGAACATTGCCTTGCCCGGCTGATTCTCCAGGATCGCGAGCGGCAGGGATTTCCCCTGCGGGGTGAGGATTCGGCGCTTTCCCGGTTGGAGCGGGAACTCGAGCCGCGTCATCGCCGGCAAACACAGGGGTTCGCCGACGTCGGCCAGGTGCGACCGGATCGCCCGGTGGGTCGCCAGGAGGAAGACGGGCGTCAGCGGCAGGTTCGAGTCGTCGGGCCGGCACGAAACACCGAAGATGTATATCTTGCCCTTACCGAACGGAACATGCACGAGGAACGGCCCGCCGCCGTCGGTCGTCGCCAGGACCTCGCCGGGAGGCTCGATGGTCAGTCGGAATTGGCGCGCGACCGCCACACGGTCCAATCCTTCGGCAGCCAGCGTGGCGGTGACAGGAGACGCCGGAGAAGTCCAGTTGATTTTCATCCGCTTGTCGCCGTCCGCCTGGACGGCGGATTCCATCCGCACCCCCGGCAGCACCGCCTCGTTCCACGCCGCCAGGTCGGTATGCAGGCCCGGGAAAACCATCACCAGACCTCCGGCCGCGACGTAGGCACGGAGCGATTCGGCCGCGGCGGGGTTCAAGCGCGGCACATCCGCCAGGCAAACGGCCGCATAGTCGCCAAGTGCGGTTCCGGCCAGTTCGCCCGCCGAAATGACTTTGACCGAGAACGGAGACCGCGCGCTCCCTTCCGCCGGCGCTGGGCGCAGGGCCGCCGCCAGAAAATCGCCGGCCCCCTCGAAGGCGACGCCTGACGGTGCGCCGTCCACCAGAAGGACAGGCAGCCCGTGCGCCGGGCGGATCAGAAAAAAGTACCGGTCGTCGCTGGGAATCGAGTCCCGTTCAAGTTCCACCCAGGCAGCGCAGGGGCCCTCTTTAAGGACGGGCAGATGGAACATCACATCGGCCGTGCCCGGCCCGGTGAACTCGACGGGCCGCGTGTCGACCAGGCGCCCGTCGAAATAGAGTCCCACGCGCGTGGCGCCCGGGCGGCCCTCAAGCGCCACCGTGACGGTGACGCCGGGAACATCGCCTTCCACGAGGAGATCCGGCATCAGGGCGACTCGGGCGACCGAGTAGTTCGATGCGATGGCGGGCGCCACGTCGGTTATGACGATCCGCGGATGGCCGGCCAGCCGAAGCGCCTGGCGCACCTCGTTCCATGCGCCGGGGCCGCCGGTTCGCCAACCCGCGTCTCGCAGGTCCGTCAGGAGCCAGATGGTTCCGCTCCCGCCGGTGCGCGTCAGAGACTCGGCGGCCGCACGCAAGGCGCCGGGGACGTCGGTGCCGCCGGCAGTCAGGTTGGCCGCCTCGATCCCTGCCGCAACAGCGGCATGATCCTGGATCGGATCGCGGAAAAGCCAGTCGCACCGCGTCGTGAAGAGGCCGGCGCCGGCCCGGGCGGTGCGCGGCAACGCGGTCATGGCGGCGGCCGCTTCGCGTTTCGCCCGGTCGAAGGCGCCGCTGGACGCGTCGGCCGCCGACATGCTGGCCGAGGCGTCGAGGAGGACGACGACTTGCGTGCCGTCGCCCAGG
>JAPLMO010000373.1 GCA_026386995.1 Planctomycetota bacterium
CAACTGGCCGCCCGAATCACGCCGTGGGAATGTTCGAGAAACGATAAGAAGACGGGCATCGACTGGCGATTCACCACCACCGACGCCCGAATCAAACTGAAAAGGCTGTACCCTGTAATATAGCTGTTACGGACTACTAGCGCCGGTCGGCATGGTCGCCTGCGTGGTCGCCTACGTACTTGACGATTCTGGGGCAAGTCACTATAGTTGGCGTATGCTCGGCCGCACTCCTGCGTCCTTGGGGACTGCCTATGACTAAGCATAAGGGACAACAGGCGTTATTTGACCTTCTGCGCAAGGACCGCCCGCAGACCCCGGCAGCGGCCAAGCCGGTGCCTGTCATCCGCCGGACGCCCACGTCGGCCCCGGCCCCTGCGCCGGTCGCTGCACCAAGGCCGGTCGAGGCCCCACGGCCCGCGGCGGCCCGTGTCGCACCGAGGCCGTACTCGGTCGGGGCATCCGAGCCGTTTCTCATGCGGCAGGTGACCATTCCGGTGTCGTGGCTGATTATAGGCGTAATCGCCGTGGCGTGCCTGCTGGTGATCGCGTTCGCCGTGGGCCAGTGGTACGCCCCCGAGCGTTTGCCGAACATGCCGAAGGGCAAGTCGTTCGCTGAGATCCAGACCGACGGGCCGAAGCCCGGCTTGGTCGCCCAAGGCCCCGCGCAACCCGCGGCGCCGAGCGGCGTGCGCCCGGCCAGTCAGCCGCCGGGCCGTCCGAGCGTTACGACCGAGCGGCCTTCGCCCCCGGCCCCCGCGGCGCCTCGGCTGACCGTAGCCGAGAGACCCGCTGCCCCTGCGGCGGTCCGCCCCGGCAGCGCCGAGAGGCCCATCACGACGGAGACCCCAGCGCCGAGCGGCCCGCAGTGGCGCGTCAGGATCGCGCAACTGGCCGTATCGCAACCCGATGCAATCGACAAGATGCGAGGGTTCCTGCTGCAAAAAGACGTGGAGACCGAACTCGAGACGTCGCGCGGCTTCTACGTGCTGTACAGCCGCGAGCGGCTGACCGACAAGAAAAAGGCGGACGAACTGGCCGCCCGCATCAACAAGCAACTGGAGGCCTTCGAGAAGGCGACCAGGATCCCGACCTCGAAGACCGCGTATGCGACTCAGGTAACAAAGGAGTGACAGGATGTCGCTGGACAAAAGCCTCAGAAGTCATGGCGCCTTGGCGCGCCATCGCAACGTGCTGACGCGCGCCGAGCGGATCGAAAAACTCAAGGAACTCGGCAAGTGGGGTGACAACCGGGACGTGTTCGCCCTGCCCAAGGTGTCGCACCGCAAGGTGACCACGAAGAAGATCAAGGCCGCCGTGGCTGCCGGCGCCGAGGGCGCCGTGGCCGCACCGGCCGCCGGCGCTGTGGCCCCGAAGGCCGCAGCCGCCCCGGCCGCCAAGGCCGCAGCCCCCGCCAAGGGCGCTGGTCCGAAAGGCAAGGCTTGATCGTCCGGGCCGCTGCAAGACGCGCCGGCACGATTTTCGACCGTTCAGCCCCCGGTGTTTTCACCGGGGGCTAAATACAGAACACCCGTCCCGGCGCGCCGGTCCGGGACGTGCCGAACAGGAACTGACATGGCCGACAATCCGCTGGCTGAGCGTATGAGCCGCGTCGACGCCTCCGGCATCCGCAAGGTCTTCGACCTGGCGGCCAAGATGACGGACCCGATCAACTTCAGCATCGGCCAGCCCGACTTCGACGTCCCCGAGGCGGCCAAGCAGCAGGCCATCGAGGCCATCCGGTCCGGCCGCAACCGCTACACGGTGACGCAGGGAGACGCGGCGTTGCGCGAGGCGATCGCGCAGGACCTGCGCCGTGAATTCGGGGCCTTCGACGGCCCCGTCCTCGTGACGAGCGGCGTTTCAGGCGGCATCCTGCTGGCGCTGCTGGCCACCGTCAACCCGGGCGATGAGGTCCTAATCCCCGATCCGTACTTCGTGATGTACAAGCACCTGGTGAACCTCCTGGGCGCGCGGCCGATCTTCGTGGACACGTACCCGGACTTCCGCCTGCGAGCCGAGCGTCTCGAGGCCGCCGTCACGCCGCGCACCCGCATGGTCATCCTGAACTCGCCGTGCAATCCGACGGGGGCGGTCCTCGGGGCCGAGGACCTGGCCGCCGCTGTCGCGGTCGCCAGGCGCCACGGCCTCCTCGTGATGGCCGACGAGTGCTACAACGCATTTGCATACGACGGCCCGTTCGCCGGCGCCTGGCCGCTTTACGACCGCGTGCTCCTCTTGCGGGGTTTCTCGAAGACCTACGCAATGACGGGCTGGCGCCTGGGGTACGCCGTCGGCCCGGCCGAGATCATCCAGGCTATGACGACGCTCCAGCAGTACACGTTCGTGTGCGCCCCCGCGCCGCTCCAGGCGGGGGCCGTCGCGGCCTACGGGACGGACCCGGCCGAGCGGGTGGCGGAATTCCGCGCCCGGCGGGACCTGATCTACGAGGGCCTGCGCGAGCGGTTCAACGTCACCAAGCCCGGCGGGGCGTTCTACATCTTCCCCGAGGCGCCGGGCCGCGACGGCAAGGCGTTCGTCAAGCGGGCGATCGAGGCGGGCGTCCTGATTATTCCGGGGGGCGTCTTCAGCGAACGGGACACCCATTTTCGCATCTCGTACGCCGTCGGCCGACCGACCATCGAGCGCGGCGTGGAGGTTTTGAGTCGGCTGGCGAAGGAGACAGGGGCGTAACCTGGTGCATTACTAGGGTGACGCCATGCCGTAGGGCGAGTTTTTGACTTGCGTGAGGCGGCAGGCTCTGCTAAATTCCGCCGCTCTGTTTCCGGTCCAGGCCGCGCCTGGGGTCCTCAGTCTTGGGCGCTTTGAATGTGTAGGGGCGAGGCTCGCCACGGCGAGTCTTCGACATGCCTCGCCCCTACGGGAAGAGCGGGTGCCCGCTACTGAGGGCTTACGGTGGGGGCAAAAAGGTTTTGCATGGTGCCGAGGGCCGCCTGTAAAATAGCGGCTTATAACAAGCGATGAGATTCTATTTAGTCGACCGCGTTCTGGAACTCGAACCGCCGAAGCGGATTGTCGCCGTCAAGAGCCTCAGCCTGGCGGAAGAGTATCTGGCCGACCACTTTCCGGCCTACCCAGTGCTTCCGGGCGTGATGATGCTGGAGGCGCTGGTGCAGGCGGCGGCGTGGCTGGTCCGGGTCTCGACCGATTTCCAGAAGAGCCTGGTGCTGATGCGCGAGGCGCAGAACGTCCGGTACGGCAATTTCGTCCGGCCGGGCGGCCAGTTGGTGATGGAAGTCGAGGCCATCGAGATCGGCCCCGGCGCCAGCCGCTTCAAGGCCGTCGGCCAGTGCGACGGACAGCAGGCGGTCCAGGCCAAGTTGACCCTGGAACACTTTAACGTCGGCGACGAAGACCCGCTTCGCGCCGACCTGGACGAGGGACTGCGGGCATTCTGGCGTGGGCAATTCCGGTTGATCGGGGTCCCCAGGCGTTGGCGGCGCGGGCCCAGCCGTAAGGCGGGCGGGCCGCGGTTCCGGCGTCCGGATCAAGGGACACTTCAAGCGAGGGAGGCAGAACGACATGGCTTTGAGCCGCGATGAAATCATGGAAAAGGTCCGTGAGGCACTGGTGGACGCCCTGGGCGTGGACGAGGATGAGGTCATCCCGACCGCCCGGATCGGCGCGGACCTGGGCGCCGAGAGCATCGATTACCTGGACATCGTCTTCCGGTTGGAGAAGGCCTTCAACATCAAGATCCCGCGCGGGGACCTGTTCCCGGACAACATCCTGACAAGCGAGGAATTCGTCCAGAACAAGAAACTGACCGAGAAAGGCCTGGCGGAACTGAAGGCCCGAATGCCATACGCCGACCTCACGAAGTTCGAACAGAACCCCAACGTGGACGACATCGCCGACCTCTTCACGGTCGACATGATCGTCGGGTACGTCGAAGCCAAACTCTCCAGCGCGGCGGCCTAACGGAGACCCAATGCGCTGGATCTGGATAGACAAATTCATCGCGTTCGAGCACGGCCGCCGGGCCGTCTCCATCAAGAACGTGTCGCTCGCCGAAGAGCATCTGCACGACCACTTTCCCGGCTACCCGATCCATCCCCCAACACTGATGATCGAGGGCATGGCGCAGACGGGCGGCGTGCTGGTGGGCGAGGCGTTCGACTTCCGCGAGAAAGTCGTCCTGGCAAAGGTGAGCCGGGCGACCTTCCACTGCCACGTGGTTCCGGGAGACCAACTTCGCCTCGAGGCCACCGTGGTTGGCGAGATTCGCCCCGAGGGCGCCTTGATCGAGGGCCGCATCACACGCAACGGCGACCTCGTCGCCGAAATCCAGATGATGTTCGCACACCTCGACCAGTCGCGCGCTCCGCTGGAACTGGGGGAAGAGAACTTCGTGTTCACCGAGAACTTCATCCGCATGCTGCGCATGCGCCAGTTGAACCACCTGGAGCCGCCGTCCGCGGAGCACGGGAGTTAAGCCGGAGGCGCGATTGAACCGTCGTATTGTCATTACGGGTCTCGGAACCGTCACCCCAGCCGGCATCGGCGCCAGCGCGCTGGCGGAGGCCGTGCGCGAAGGTCGGTCCGCCATCGGGCCCGTCACGCGGTTCGACGCCTCCAACCATCCCTGCCGCGTCGCGGGCGAGGTCCGAGAGTTCGACCCTGCCGCCGGCATCCGCAAAGACCAGTCCCGCTACGTCAAGAAAATGGCCAAGGTGATGGCCGTCGACATCCAGATGGCCGTCGCAGCGGCGAACCTCGCGATCCTCGACTGCGGCCTGCCTATCGGCGACGGCAAGGCCGACGAGCCGGTCCTGCCGACCATCGACCACACCCGCTTCGGCATGATCTTCGGGACCAGTTTCATCCCGACCGAACTGGACGACCTGGCCGGCCCCGTTCGCGCATCGTACGCGGACGGCCGGTTTACCCTCAAGGGCTGGGGCTCGCACGGCATCCCGCAGATGTTCCCCTTGTGGCTCCTGAAGTACCTGCCCAACATGCACGCCTGCCACACGGGCATTTTGTGGGACGCCCAGGGTCCAAGCAACTCGCTGACCGTCAGCGACGCGGGTGGCCTCCTGGCGCTGGACGAGGCGGGGCGAATCCTGCGTCGCGGCGCGGCCGACTGGATGCTTGCCGGCGGCGCCGAGAGCCGCATCAACCCCGTCGTGATGCTGCGGTATTGCCTAGTCCATCGCCTTGCAACGGCCAACGCCGACCCGGCCGCCGCCTGCCGCCCGTTCGACCTTGACCGCACGGGCCAGGTGTCGGGCGAAGGTGCCGCGGTCCTCATGCTGGAAGGCGCTGACGTGGCCGAGAAGCGCGGCGCCCGCATTTACGCCGAGGTCCTCGGCACCGGCGCCGGCACAACCACCGCAGGCGTCAACGCGTGCGACGCCGACGGGCGGGCCGTGGCGACGGCCGTCAGCCGCGCCATCGCCGCCGCCGGCATCCAACCTTCCTACCTTGGCGCAGTGGTCGCTCACGGGACGGCGTTCGCCCCTCACGACAGGAGCGAGGCGACCTGCCTGCGGGCCGCCCTCGGAACGGCGGCCAAGACCGTCCCGGTCACCGCGATGAAGGGCGTCATGGGCAACCTGGGGGCAGCCAGCGGCCTGGCGGAACTGGCGGCGGCTATCCTCGTGCTTCGCGAGGGCCAAGTGCCGCCGATCCTGAACTGCGCCCGACCGGACCCGGAAGCGGGCCTCGCCTTCGTCCTCGGCAAGCCGGCAAACATGAAGAGCGAGATTATCCTGATTACGAGCAACGCCATCGGCGGCCAGGCTGCCGCGGCCGTTGTGAGGCTGCTATGAGACGACGCGTCGTCATTACGGGGATGGGTTCCGTCACGCCGCTCGGCCTGACGGCCGAGGAGACGTGGCAGAACCTGCTGGCCGGCAAGAGCGGCATCCGGCGTAACGAGATTTTCGACGCGGAGACGTTTCCGACGACCTTTGCCGCCCAGGTGCCCGCGTTCGACCTCGGGCGGTACGTCAAGAACGTCGCCGATTTCGCCAAGGCCGGCCGCAACGTGCGGTTCGCCGCCGCCGCCGCAAAGATGGCCGTGGACGACGCCGGTCTTGCGCCGGGCACGTTCGATCCCACGCGGACGAGCATCTACCTCGGCTCCGGCGAGGGCACGCTCGACTTCTTCACCCTCTGCGAGTCGATCGCGCACGGGACAGGGGTGGACGGCAAGGTCTCCGCCGCCAAGTTCGCCGAGATGGGCCTCGTACGCTACGACGGCCTCCGGGAACTGGAGCAGGAACCCAACATGGCCGCCAACCACCTGGCGGCCGAGTTCGGCATCGCGGGGCCGACGTACTCCAACCTCACGGCCTGCGCCGCAAGCACCCAGGCCATCGGCGAGGCCATGGACCTCCTGAGGACCGGCGAAGTCGACACCGTCATGGCCGGCGGCACGCATTCGATGATCCATCCGCTGGGCGTCACGGGCTTCAACCTGCTGACGGCCATTTCGACCGAGCATAAGGACGAGCCGTGGCGGGCCAGCCGTCCGTTCGACAAGGACCGCGCGGGGTTCGTCCTGGGCGAAGGCTCGACGATCATGGTCTTGGAGACCCTCGAGCGCGCCAAGACCCGCGGCGCGAAGATCTGGGCGGAGATGACCGGCTTCGGCTCCAGCGCCGACGCCTACCGCATGACCGACATCCATCCGGAGGGCCGCGGCCCCTCGGCCGCCATGCGCCTGGCCCTGGCCGACGCGGGCGTGCGGCCGGAAGACATCGACTACATCTCCGCCCACGGCACCGGCACCACGGAAAACGACAAGGTCGAGACGCTGTCCGTGAAACTCGTCTTCGGTCCGCACGCCTACAAGGTGCCGATGTCGAGCGTCAAGAGCACGCTCGGCCACCTGATTGCCGCCGCCGGGGCCACGGAACTGATGACCTGCATCATGGCCATCCGAGACCAGATCCTGCCGCCCACCATGAACCTCGAGACGCCCGACCCAGAGTGCGACCTGGACTACGTCCCCAACGCCGCCCGCAAGGCCAAGGTCGAGGTGTGCCTGTCCAACTCCTTCGGCTTCGGCGGCCAGAACGATTCGCTGGTCGTCCGCCGCTTCGTGCCGTAAGCCTCTCCCCCATTACCAATACAAGATGCCGTCATGCCATTCACGTAGGGTGGGTGCTCTGCACCCACGCTGATGCCGTTGCCGTCATGCGTTGGCGCCCGCGATTACGATACCCCCCCAATACATCAGCGTGGGTGCAGAGCACCCACCCTACATATTGGGCAACAGCCTCGGGAGACCTGCCGCGCAAATCACAACATGTTCACGCCAGCGAGCCACCCGCCCAGGCTTATCTTTGCGGCCGCCCCCAGAGTGCGCTTGGAACGACGGCAATTTATGCTAGAATAGGGCCTCACGGTTTACCTCTGGCATGACCGGAAGTACGGGGAGATGGTCTGCGGGGAGGCGGGGATGGCGGTTGACACGCAACTTGGCGCAATGTTCCTGGCCGATCAGGAAGCGGGCGGCGGGTGGCTGGCTCAGTACTGGCTGCTTCTGCTGGTCGGCATCCTCATTGCCTGCGCCATCGTCCTGATCTCGCTCCTGGCGCGGTACCTGCGCATCGCCATCAATCTGTTCCTCGACACCCCCCTGCCCGTAACGGCCAACCTGAAAGACTTCACGCCGCCCGAAGGCGAGGTCGTCTCGTTCCCGAGTCTTGAGGGCCGCAGCCTGCGGGGGATGTTTATCGACCGACCGCCGGGCCTGCCCGACAAGGGGACCGTCCTCTTTTGCCACGAGTTCGCCAGCGACATGCTGAGCGCGGGCCGCTATGCGTGGCCACTCGTCGCGGCGGGATACACGGTGTTCACGTTCGATTTCCGGGGCCACGGGCAGAGTTTCACGCCGCCGCACTTCGAGCCGCGGCACTGGCCGTCGAACCACGACGTCAACGACATCATGGCGGCCATCGCGTTCGTCGAGAGCCGCCGCGACACCGACGGCAAGGGCCTGGGCATTCTGGGCGTCAGCCGCGGCGCCAGCGCCGCCGTCGTGGCCGCGGCCATCAACCGGTCGATCCGGTGCATGGTGGTCGACAGCGTCTTTTCGACCGACTTCTCGATCGACGAGTTGATGAAGCGGTGGGTCCAGATATTCGTGCGGATCGACCCAGCCCGGGCCGACCGCACGTTCTCGGTCTACCGGTTCTTCCGGGCGGTGATGATGTTCTACGCCGAACTGAAGTGCCGCTGCCGGTTTCCGAGCACGCGCCGGGCACTCACGAAACTCGACTCCGTCCCCCTGTTGTTCATCCAGGGCGATCGCGACGCCTACGTGCGGCCGGAGCAGGCCCGGGCACTCCACGACATGAAGCCCGGCCCGAAGGACATCTGGGTCTGCCCCGGCGCCAAGCACAACCAGTCCGTCGCGACCGACCCGAAAACCTACGCCGCCAAGACCGTGGAGTTCTTCGACCGATACCTGGGGGATGCCGCGCCGGTCCCGGCCGCGTCCGGCCGGACCGCCACGTGAGGCTGCGTGCGATGAGAACGATACTCGGCATCCAACTGCGCCGCATGCTCTGGACGCCCCTGCGCATCGAGGCCAAACTGCTGCGGAAGCGGTGGCTGCGGGCCGTCCGACGGGCCGACGAGACTCAAGGCCGCCTCCTGGCCCGGCTCCTCAAAGACGTGGCGCAGTCCGATTTCGGCCGCAGGCACGGCCTCGCGCACGTCCGCACCATCCACGACCTCCGCAAGGCCCTCCCGATCGCCGGCTACGAGCGCATGGCGCCTTTCATCGAACGCCTCAAGCACGGCGAGACCGAGGCCCTCCTGCCGAAGGGCACGCGCATCCACATGTTCGCAATGACCAGCGGCACCACGGGCCGGCCCAAGTACGTACCCGTGACCGACGCCGTCCACAAGACCTACCGCAACGGCTGGCACGTGTGGGGCGTCTGCGCCCTGGACGATCACATAGACGCCTTCGGCTCGAAGATCCTCCAGATCGCCAGTCGCATGGACGAGCAAGAGACGCCTTGCGGCATCCCGGCGGGGGCGATGTCGGGCTTTACGGCGTATGCGCAGCGCGGCCTGATCCGGAAGGCGTACATCCTGCCGCCCGAGGCCTCGCGCGCAGGTGACACGGCCACAAAGTACTACATGGCCTGCCGCCTGGGCCTGAGGGACCACCGCGTTATGCCCATCACGGCCAATCCGAGCACGCTGCTCGGGCTGGCGAAGGCAATGGATGCCGAGAAGGAGCCGCTCATCCGGGACCTGGCGGACGGAACGCTGCGGGCGGACCTCGCACTGGACGCCGACGCCCGCCGCCGCATCGAGATGCGTCTTCAGCCCATGCCGGCTCGCGCGCGACAACTGGAGGCGCAGATCAAGGCGACCGGCCACCTGTATCCGAAAGATGCCTGGGAACTGCCCTTGATCGGCACGTGGAAGGGCGGCACGCTGAGCCTCTACCTCCGGGAAATGGCGCTTTACTGGGGCAACGCCCCCATCCGCGACATAGGCCTCATCGCCTCCGAGGGCCGGTTCTCCGTGCCCCTCCAGACCGAAGGCAGCGCGGGCGTCCTGGACGTCACTGGCACGTACTTCGAGTTCGTGCCGGAAGACGATATCGAGAAGCCCGACCCGCCGGCCCTTCTGCCGCATGAGACCGGGGTCGGCCGCAACTACTTCCTCATCCTGACGACGCCGGGCGGCCTCGTGCGCTATGACATCCGCGACCTCGTCAAGGTCGTCGGCCACGTCGGACTGGCGCCTGTCATCGAGTTCCTCAACAAAGGCTCGCACGTGGCGAACCTGACCGGCGAGAAGATCACCGAGTTCCAGGTGGTCACGGCCGTCAACTCGTCCCTCGACCGGCTGGGCCTGCCGGTGCGCAACTACTGCCTGGCGCCGACCTGGGCCGAGGTCCCCTACTACAGCCTCCTCGTGGAGGAATGCGACGTGCCTGCCGGGCGGGCGGCGGAACTCGCGGCGGCAACCGATGCGGCCCTGTGCGGCCTGAACGTCGAGTACGAGACGAAACGCAAGAGCCGCCGCCTCAAGCCCATCTGCGTCAAGACGATTCCGGCCGGCGCCTGGCAGGCGTTCGACGCCAAGACGATTGCCGCGCGCGGCGGGCGCGTCGAGCAGTACAAGCATGCGTTCCTCGTCAACAAGGTCGATTTCGAGCGCGAGTTCCAGATCAAAGGCTGCTACGGCCCCTCATGCGACTGAAAGTCATAGCGTGCGAAGTCGTCGCCCGTGAACTGTACTGGTGCGCCGCCCGCGCGCGCCATGCGGTCGACATCACCCTTCAGCCGCAAGGGCTCCACGACAATAGCGACGTTTGCCGTCGCACGCTCCATGACCTCATCGCTACGGCGGGGCCGGACCGCTACGATGCCGTCCTGCTGGGCTACGGCCTGTGCAATAACAGCATCGCGGGCGTGCGGGCGGGGGCGGTCCCTATGGTCATCCCCCGGGCCCACGACTGCATCACGCTGCTCTTGGGCTCGAAGGAGCGGTACGCGAAACTCTTCGCCGAACATCCCGGCACATACTGGTTCTCGAGCGGATGGGTGGAGTGCCGCGAGAAGCGCGGTGAGCAGGTCGAGCCGCGCCAGAACAGCGGACTGGGGCCCCTGTACCGGGGCGACGACTTCAGCGCCCTCGCGGCCAAGTACGGCGAGGAAAACGCCAAGTACCTGGCCGAGTTTATGAGCCACTGGGAAGACCACTACACGCGGGGCACTCTCATCGAGTTCGACTTCGCCGCGCACCTGGGCCTGGCCGACAAGGTCCGCAAGATCTGCGCCGAGAAGAACTGGAAATTCGCGAGCGTCCCCGGCGACCTGGCGCTGCTTCAGGCCGGCCTCGACGGCGAGTGGGACGCGGACCGCTTTTTAGTCGTCCAGCCCGGCGATGCCGTGCGGCCGTGCTACAATGAGACGATCCTCGCCGCCGGGCCGGGGACGTAAACTTTATTTAGCCCCCCGTGAATACACGGGGGGCGGCGCGGGATGGCGTGTCTGACGTTCGGCCCCCGGTGTATTCACCGGGGGCCAAGTGGCGATTCGTTTTGCTCAGGGGAACGAGTATGAACCAAGCCCTCGAAATCATCCGCCTCCTCGGCCTGCCCAAGGCGATTCGCGTCAAGAAGCGATTCGACCAGGCCCTGCCCCACGTGCGCGGCTACGCAATCTGCTCGTGCCTGTGGGCGCTCCTGGAGACCGGAGCGCTGGACCGGTTGCTGGAATCCGACGGCCTGGCAATCGAGTCGCTCACCGTGAGCGGCATGGACCGCCACGTGCTGGAGAGCATCCTCTCGTACCTTGACGGCGTGGGCCTCGTGCGCGTGGAGGGCGGCCGCGTGAACGTGCTGCCGAAACTCAGGCGCCTCATGGATGAGCCGCGCGGGTTCTTCGAACTCACCTACGCCTACGCCCCGGTCTTCAACCGCCTGCGCGACCTGCTGTCGGGCCAGGCGAAGTACCCGCGCGACGTGCAGCGCCTCGGCAAGTACGTCGGCCGCGGAAGCGGGCAACTCTGCCGCACCCTGCCCTACCCCGTCATGGCCGACATGATGAAGCGGCACGGGGCGAAACTCGTTCTCGACCTCGGGTGCGGCGACCTGGCGTTCCTGTTCTTCGCGTGCGAGGCGATGCCGGCCTTGCGCGCGATAGGCGTCGACATCGACGGGCCGACGGCAGCCTACGCGAAGGAAGTTCTCGCGTCGTCGCCCTACCGCGAACGCATCGAGGTACGCCAGGCCGACATGTTCGACCTCACCGCCATGGCGCGCGAGCGGCCCGACGTAGACGCCGTCACGGCCGTCGACACGTACCACGAGTACCTTATCGAGGGCGAGCAGAAGATCGTCGGCCTCTTGTCTCACTTGCGGCGACAGTTCCCGCGGGCGATCCTCTACGTCGGCGAGTTCTGCAAGCAGCCGCACGATAAACTCAGACGCCGCCCCACCGCCTTCCTCGAGCATCACCTGTACCACGACCTGACGAACCAGGTGATCGTCGATGCGGCTGCATGGCGGCGGATGTTCGCCGCGGCCGGCCTAACGATCCTCGAAGAGAAGGTCTTCGACATGGTCGGGCACGGATATTTCGCCTTACGCTAAACGCAGCATGCCGGATGTGGCACGGTCGCCGCGGCGACCGTGGCGAATGACCGCGCGGCGGGCAGTCTTGCCCGCCGCGCGACACTCGGTCCTGAAACAGTTTCTAAACGCCGCATGCCGGATGTGGCACGGCTGGCTTGTCCAGCCGTGGTGAATAGCCGGCGACCTGCCCCACGGCTGGACAAGCCAGCCGTGCCACATCGTAAGTAGCGGTCACTGAATATGGCAAGAGTCAGCATCTACGAGGCCGATTACGACCGCCTGGAGCTGTGCGTCGAGCAGGCACTCGACGCCTACGCCCCGCCGCTGGAGGGCCGGTCGGTCCTCGTAAAGCCCAACATCCTCGGCGCGATGGCGCCCGAGAAGCACGTCAACACGCACCCCGCCCTCGTGCGCGCGGTCGTTGCGGCCCTCGTGCGCCGCCGCGCGGGCCGCATCATGGTCGGCGATAATTCCGGTATGCGGGCCTACGGCTCGCTCGAGTACGCCGCCCGTACCGCGGGCATCCTGGACGTTGCAGGCAAGCACTACGTAAACTTCGGCGAATCGCCGGTTCTTGTGAAACTGGACTCGCCCTTCGCCAAGGAACTCACCTTCTCGCGCGAGGTCCTGGAGGCCGAAGTCCTCATCAGCCTCCCGAAGATGAAGACGCACGTCGCCACGGGCATAACGGGGGCCATCAAGAACACCTTCGGCCACCTCGTGGGCGGCGAGAAGACCCGCCTGCACCGCGAGGCCGTCGGGGCCGAAAACTTCGCGCGGGCCGTCGTCGACGTGTTCCAGGTCCGCAGGCCGGACCTCACCATTATGGACGCCATCTGGGCGATGGAAGGCCAAGGCCCTTCCGGCGGCCGGCCGCGACACGTCGGCCGCATCCTAGCCTCGGATAACGCCGTCGCCCTCGACACGGTCATGGCCGCCATGATGGGCCTCTCGCCGCGGCGCGTGCCGACGCTGCGCATCGCCGAGGAGCGCGGCCTGGGCCCGGCGGACCTTGCGGCCGTCCAAATCGACGGGCCGTTCCAGGTGGTCCCGAAGTTCAAGGTCCCCGGCATCAGCATGGGCCTCGGGGCGCTTGCTGCCCGCATTGCGGCCCACGTTCTCGTGACACGGCCCGCCGTGAAGCACCAGAAGTGCGTCAAGTGCGGCTCGTGCACCAAGGCGTGCCCCGTGCAGGCGATCCAGATGACCGAGGCCGGCCCCGCCATCGACCCCGTCAAGTGCATCCTCTGCTTCTGCTGCCACGAGATGTGCCGCTACGAGGCGATGGACCTTGCGCGGCGGATGCGGATTCTTCAGTACGGCCGCAAGAAGCCGTAGCGCGGGGCCTTGCGCCCCGCGAAAGAAACACGCGGGGGATAAACCCCCGCGCTACGGCTCGAGATTGGTCCGCGCGCTGCTATCAGAAACAATGCCGCAGGGCATCGTAGAGGCTGGCGTATATCTCGAAGTTGCGGTTGAGTGTATGCCATGCGGCGGGGTCGGGGCGGACTTCCTCGAACTGTAGGCCCCGCCGGGCCTCGGCGGCGGCCTCGCGCCATGACGGAAACGCCCCGGCCGCCACGCCGCCCAGGAGGGCCGCGCCGAGGGCCGAGGTCTCCGCGCGGTCGGAGTACGAATACGCCCGGTCGGCGGCATCGGCGCGGATGCGGCGCCAGAGCGGGTCGATCGTGCAGCCGCCCGCCGCCACGACGCGATCTATGGGCCGGCCCAGCCGCACGTCGGCCATCCGCAGAATCTGCCGGTGCCCGAACGCTATGCCTTCCAGCACCGCCCGGGCCATGGCCGCAAGGCCGGTCTCGCGCGTCAGTCCGAAGAAGACGCCCTTGGCGGCCGGGTCGTAGACGGGGCTGCGCTCGCCCGCCAGATACGGCAGGAACACGACGCCGCCCGCGCCGGCCGGGGCCTCGCCGGCCAGGCGGAAGAACCGCTCGTAGCGGTCGCGGGCGCGGCCCAGAAATGTATCGACGAACCAGTCGACGGCCGCGCCGCTGGAGTTGATCGGGGCGATCTCCAGCCATGTGCCTATGTCCATGTACGCCACGTTCATGGTCCGCGTGGAGAATGCCGCCGTCTCCCTCAGGAGCGTCAGGCAGTCGGTGGACCCGCAGGTGACCACCATCTCGCCCTCGGCCGCCAGGCCGAGCCCAAGCGCGCCGCAGGCAGCGTCGCCCGCGCCGGCGGCCACCGGGATGCCCGCCTCAAGGCCGAGCGCCCTGGCGGCCTGCGGCGTAAGCGCTCCGAGCCGGTCCGCCGGCCAGAGGACCTCCGGCAGACGCCCGCGATCGAGGCCCACCGCGTCCAGGAGGCTCTGCACCCAGCCCGACTCGGGCAGCGTGGGCTTTTCGCGGAGGAACGCCTCCTGGTTCATTCCGGGCGGCAGGTCGGCCAGGATACGATCGCGGACCGCCGGGTTGTCGGCCGCAAGGAGGTCCAGGTAGTCGGCATACGTCAGGTCGCCCGGGCGGGCGGGCAACTTCTCCGGGGCGATGCCCCGCGCGCGGCAGACGCCCCGCAGCCACGCCTCGCCGGAAGCGGTCGCGTAGAGGCCCGTGAGGCTGGCGCTCGGGGCGTCAACGGCGCTGCGGCCCGTCAGGCACAGGCCCAGGTACGTGCCCGCGTGGCCGAAGAGGCGGGCCCGTGCAAAGACGCCCGGTTCATGCCGCCGCAGCCAGAGGAGGCTCGACAGGCTGACCGTGCCGGGACGGACCACGTTGCCCGTCAGAAGGTGCTGAAGCGCTGGATGCGTCAGGGGGGCGCGGGCGAACTCCTGGACTTCGGCCGAGGAGCGGCGGTCGTCGTAGAGGATCGCGGGCCGAAGCGGGCGGCCGGCGTCGTCCATCGCCACCAGGGCCGGGAAGACCGTACTCGTGCCGATGCCGAGCACGTGGGCGTCGGAGCAGTCGAGCCGCGCGGCCGCGCGGCAGACGGCCCGCCACCAAGCGGCCGGATCGATCTCGCTCTCGGTGGGCGTCGGGCGGCTGACTTCAAGGTCGGTGCGGACGACGCGCGGCGGCGGAACCTCCGGCCCGCCCTGCCCGGCGAGGAAATGCAGAAGCAGTTTGACGCTCGACGTGCCGACATCAATGCCAAGAACGGCGGGCTGTTTCCCGGCCATGGCGATGCGCCTCCGGAGGTCCGATCATCGGGGGCATTATAGGCGAGACGCGAAACGTTGGAAGAAAGAAAGGGGGGTCCGGGAATCGAGAAAACACCGCTCAGCCGCGCGCTCCGGGCACCGCTTGATTCCCGTCGCGATGCTGCCGGCATTGCGGAAGACCGCGGGCCGCCCCGCGGACGGTCGGCCCGGCTAGAAAACGGGCCACCCCCTGTATGGGGATGGCCCGCCAAGTGTTTGCGAATAACAGAGTTACGGCACCAGGAACGAGTCGTCGTTCGACCCGGCCGGCAGCGTTTTCTTGCCGCCTTCGTATGACGCCGTGTCGCTGAAATTCCGGATGGTATCCAGTCTCGTGGGGTCCAGTTGCGTCCCCGTCGTGCCGGTCTGCTTCAAGAGCCAGATGTTGTCGAACTGCGTTCCGCAGTACGGGTTGGAATGCCACTCGGCGTGGCCGTCCAGGTACAGGACGTTCTGGCCTTTGAACTTGTGATTAGGACTGTTCAATTCCCAGGCGTCAGTGATGCCGTCCGGGCTGTCGAGGTTCCACCGCTTGACTTCCTCGCTGTCCTCTTCGAACTTGGGCTTTTCGAGGAGTTTCTTGTCGGTCACGCCCTCGCCACCGCCGCCACCGCCGCCGGTGGTCTTATAGAAATCGCGCCGCATGGGGTTGACGTCGGCCGCCACGGCCAACTGGGTGGAAACCTTCGCGCCCGTCTGGGTCAACTGGTAGTTGCCCAAGACGTTCTGGTAGGAATAACTGACGTACAATTCATTACGGAAGTCGCTCACCTTGGTGTAATCGGTTACCGTCACATCCCTGAGGTGCCCGGATGACGGGCAAATGAACACGTCAGGCGACAGGCCGGCCGACTTCACGAGTTGCCACATGCTGGCTGTGTTGGACTCGATAGCCGCGCCCGTGGTATCAAGGGCCTTCTGGCCGCCGGGGTCCGTGCCGGTGACCGGATCATACCAGTCCTGGCGGATCTTGCCGACCTCGTCCCATCTGGCGGCCCCCGTCGTGTAGCCCTTCGGCCACCTCTGCCGGTGAGACGTCGCCCACTGCTGGCAGGAAGAGCCGATCTGCTTCAGGTTATTGGCGCAAGATGTCCTGTTGGCCAGTTCCAGTGCCCCGTAGACGGCGGGCAGCAGAATGGCCGCGAGCATCCCGATGATCGTAATAACCACCAGGAGTTCAACAAGCGTAAACCCTGTGCGTTTCATGGTTCGTCCTCCGTTCTTTGGCGTCTCGCGACGCCGGCTATAAGAAAATGAATAATGACGCCGACAATCTGCTTTCCCCATCTTCACAGTCTTGTCTAGTCCCGAGGCCTCCTTCCTTCCCCCCGCCCAATAGCCCCACCTGCCCCCCAAGGATTGTCAACACACCTTTATTATGGCTCCGAAATCGCGTGATGTCAAACTCAAATCGCCCCGAAATGGTAACCCCTGAGTTTTGGGCGCTCCTTCCCCTGCCGGGTGGCATACCCACGCCGCCGTTTGCGTGGGCATGCTCCATGGCCGCGGCGACAGCATGCCCCGCGAACAGCGCGCTGGGCATGCCACCCTGCGCGACGCTAACCGCGTACCTTGACCCGCCGCGCAAATTGCAGCCTTCGGCCACCCCCCCCCATGGGTAGTGGGTCAGGAGCACTACAGGCGGGGCTCCTGACGCCCCCTCGTAATTAAAAGGGGGACACCCTTGGGCCTTCCGGAGCGTCAGTCCGGCCGCCTGGAGGGCCTCTATGGGTGTCCCTCATTTATTTCGGGCCCCTGGAAGGGTCGGCAGAGAATCCCAACTATCCCGATAGGGTATACTAA
>JAPLMO010000118.1 GCA_026386995.1 Planctomycetota bacterium
AGGCCCTGACGGAGGCGGTAGCGGACGATCACGCCCGCCTGAGCCGCGAACAGCGGCTCCTGAGGGGCTTCGTGCGGGCCACGGAACTGCCGATTCGGTTATAGATCGTCGCGACATTAGTTTTACCGGACTCAATAGCCCTGGGTCTCCGGTCCAAGCCTTCCACGAAACCGGCGGACCATGTCAAACATGGGCGCCCAATCGGATCGCTGGAATCGCCATATCTCCCGGTAGCGTAAACCCGAGTATCGGCAGAAACTCATGCTGAGGATGAACGAACCGACGAGGTAGCCTGCGGTCATAGCCACGGCCGCGCCAGCCAGTCCCATGCTGGGCATCAGGACCACCAACACACCCAGGTTCACCACCATGCCGATAATCACGCTCGCCGAGGAAGCCCCCGGGTGGTCCGTACCCAACAGGTATGGGACAAACACCTTGCTGGCGGATCGCGCCAGAACGCCCAGCGCCAAGAGGCGCACCACCAGGGCCATCGGGAGGAACGCCGGAGAGAAAAGCACGGAGATGACCGGCTCCGCCAACAGGACCAGTGCGCCAAGCGCAACGGCAGATACGACGAACACCACCCGGGCGCCCTGGACAATCAACTCGGGTCGCCCCATCCTGTCAGACGCCACCCGCGGGATGAGGACCGTCATCAGGACATCGGGCAGCATCATGATCCGGGCTGCCAGGAGCGTCGCCACATCAAAAAGGCCCACGTCTTCCTTTGTGGCGAACATGGCCAGGATAATCGTGCCGATCTGGAAGTTCAGGTTGTTCCCGATTTTCCCGATGTAGTACCGGATGCCGTAACTGAACATCATCTTCATCTTTGCGAGCGAGGGCCGCGACCAGGTCAGTCCGTGCTTCCGGCGCAGAAACAGCAGTGCAACTACGATCACCAATGCCTGGTTCGACATCGTGGCCGCCAGGGCGCCCACCACTCCAAACCGGAACGCCCACACCAGCAGGGCCATCAGCGCCACCTGCAACACGCCGACGGCCACCGCGATCCGCCCGTACCACCCGAACTCGCGGAGGGCGGTCAGGATCTCCAGGAACGTGAACGAGAAGAGCGAGATCGGAACGAGGGCCAGCGAGAAGTAGAAGGCCGAGTACGGCGCTTTCTGGAGGAACGCCAACGGGAACTGCATGATCGCCAAACCTGCCCCGATGGCCAGGATCGAACCGATCCCGCCGTAGATGAATGTCTGGATCACCGCTTCCGATACGGAGAACTTCTTCGACGCCACATAGTAGATGGCGGCGTAGTCGCAACCGACCATGAACACGATGCTAAGCAGCGTCGAGAACAGGAGGCACACCGCGTAGGAGCCGCGCTCGCCCGGCCCCAGGATCCACGCCATGATGCTCTGCGAGGCGATCCCGGTAAGCAACAGCACCATCTTGGTGCCGAACACCGTGGCGAAGTCTCGAACGCCTGACGCCATTCCTCACTCCCATGGCTCCCGGCACCTGGCGAGTCGCCCCGCCCCTGCGGCCCGCCGCGCCCGGACACCGCTCCAACGTTCTCGCCGGCACGGTAGCCACCCACGAACACAGATCGAGCGGGGCCTCAACCGTCCATGTCGCCGGAGGCCAGAATGCTCACAATCTTCTCGGCGCTGTGCCCGTCGCCGTAGAGGTCCGACGGCCTCGCGGCCGACAGCGCCGCCCCCTTGGCCTCAAAGGTCCCGACGGCCGCCATAATCGCGTCCGCCTTGGCGCCCGCAAGCCGGTTACAGCCGGCATCCACGAGTTCCACCCATTCCGTCTCATCCCGTAGCGTCACACACGGCACGCCGAACCAATACGCTTCTTTCTGGACGCCGCCCGAATCCGTCAAGATCAGCCGGGCGTTCTTCTCGAGGATCAGCATGTCGAGGTACGGCACCGGGTCAATCACGCGCACGCGTCCGCCGACCTTGTCCAGCCCGGCCCCCAAGGTCTTCCTCGTACGGGGATGCAACGGCAGGACGATCGGCCTCTCCATCCGGCCGAAGGCCGACAGAATCCCCGCCAGTCGATCGGGATCATCGGTGTTCTCGGCCCGGTGAACCGTCGCGAGATAGAAGGACTTGGGCTCAAGGCCCAACCTCGCCAGAATATCACTTTTCTGCTCGGCAAGCGAGGCGTTAAACAGCACCGAATCGTACATCACGTCGCCGACCTGATGAACGCCCTCGGCAACCCCTTCATTCCGAAGGTTCTCGACGGCCGTTGTGGTGGGGCAGAACAGCAACGTCGCCACGCGATCGGCCACAGTCCGGTTGATCTCCTCCGGCATCCGACGGTTGAAACTGCGCAACCCCGCCTCCACGTGGGCGACCGGGATATGCAATTTGGCGGCCGCCAAGGCGCCCGCCAACGTCGAGTTCGTGTCACCGTACACCAAGACCCAATCGGCCCGCCAGGCCACAAGATCCGCTTCGATGCGTTCGAGCATGCGGCCGGTCTGGGCCCCGTGCGGGCCGGACCCGACCTCGAGATTGACCGCAGGCTCGGAAATCCTGAGTTCGTCGAAGAACACCTTCGACATCTTGTCGTCATAGTGCTGGCCGGTGTGAATAATGCGCTCAAGGACCTGCGGGCCGTCCGCCGAGGCGTTCCAGCCGGCGATGGCGCGACTGACCGCGGCCGCCTTGATAAACTGGGGCCGGGCGCCGACAACTGTCGTGATCCTCACGCTCGGCCTCCCGGCCGGCCACTCCCGATGTCGGCCAGCGATGAAACGAGGGTATCCGCAATGCGCTCTGCCGCGCGGCCGTCCCACTTGTCCGGCGTGCCGCACGTGAAGTTCTCTACGGCGACCACCTTCCTGTAGGCCGCCAGGATTCTGTTCGGGTCGGTCCCGACGATCTGGTTACACCCCACGTCTACCGTTACGGGGCGTTCGGTATTCTCGCGGAGCGTCAGGCACGGCACCTTCAGGATCGTCGCCTCTTCTTGGATGCCGCCGGAGTCCGTCAGGACCAGCCGCGCCTCGGCCATAAGGCGTAGGAACTCCAGGTATCCGAGCGGCTCGACCAAGTGTAGGCCGCCGGGGCCTCCCTCGTCCAGCCCCAATCGGGCCATGTTCTTGCGGGTCCGCGGATGGATCGGAAAGACGACCGGCATGTCCTCGGCGATTGTGCGGACGGCGCCGAGAATCCGGCCGAAGGTCTGGGGGTCGTCCACGTTGCTCGGTCGGTGGAGGGTCATGACGGCGTAGCCACGGGCCTGGAGGCATAGATCCTCCAGGACCGCCGTCCGCCGCGCCTTCTCCAGGTTCGCCAGGAGGGTGTCAATCATCACGTTGCCGACGAAGAACACCTTCTCGTCGGGGATGCCTTCGCGCCGGAGGTTCTCCAAGCCGCTCGGCTCCGTGACGAAGAGGAAGTCGCTGATGGCGTCCGTGAGGAGGCGGTTGATTTCTTCCGGCATCGTGCGGTCGAAACTCCTGAGGCCCGCCTCCACATGGGCGACCGCCACCTGTCGTTTTGCCGCCACCAGAGCACACGCGATCGTTGAATTGACATCCCCCACCACGAGAACCAAGTCCGGCCGATACTGCTCGACGACCGGCTCAAAGCGTTTCATGATCTCGGCGGTCTGGGCGGCGTGGCTCGCGGATCCGACTTCCAGGTTGACGTCCGGGCGGGGGATCTCAAGTTGCTCGAAGAACAAGCGGCTCATCCGCTCGTCGTAGTGTTGCCCGGTGTGGACCAGCACCGGGCGAACCTCGGGCCGGGCCTGAAAGGCCCGCATCAGCGGCGCGATCTTCATGAAGTTCGGCCGCGTGCCGACGACGTTCAAGATCGTTCGCACGCCGCCCGATGATGTGGCTTCCAAGGTTCCGCCCCTACTGGTTCCGGCTCATGGATCCGTTCTCGGCCGACCGCTACGGCCCGCTGCACGGAATTCCTGTTGGCGGCCCCCGTCGCCGCATTGCCCTGCTCGTCGGACCGCCAGCATCAGCGCACAGCCTCCAGCACGGCCGTGGCCACCTCGTCCTTCTGTGCCTCGGTCAGTTCCGGGTAAATCGGAATCGCCAGGACTTCCTTGGCCGCCAGTTCGGCGTGCGGCAACTCGCCTTCTTTATATCGGAGGTCGGCGAAACATTCCTGAAGATGAAGCGGCACAGGATAATAAATGGCGTTGCCGATCTTCTTCTGGTTCAGGTGGGCCTCGACCTGGTCACGGGAGGCCCCCTTGTCGGACCGAATGCGGAGGACGTACTGGTTGTAGATCATGCGGTTGTGCGGTTCGACGAAAGGCGTCGCAATCTTTTCGCAGCCGGCGAACTTCTGGTTGTAGTACTCGGCGTTGGCCCGGCGGGCCTCGTGCCACTCTTCGAGGTACTTCAGTTTCACCGTGATGACGGCGGCCTGGATGGGATCGAGCCGGAAGTTGCCGCCGATTAACTTGTGATAGTATTTCGGCTTGGAGCCGTGGTTGCGCATGATGTTGCACATGTCGGCAAGGGCGGCGTCGCTCGTGACGATCATGCCGCCGTCACCCACGCCGCCGAGGTTCTTCGACGGGAAGAACGAGAAGCACCCGAGCGTGCCCATCGAGCCGGCCTTCTTGCCCTTATAGGTGGCGCCGATGGCCTGTGCGGCGTCCTCGATGACCGCCAGATTACGCTCGCGGGCCAGTTGCATCAGCGGGTCCATGTCGGCCACTTGGCCAAAAAGGTGAACCGGGATGATCGCCTTGGTCTTCTTGCTCACCTTGCGGGCGGCCTGCCTTACGTCGATATTGTAGGTCCGCGGATCGATGTCGACAAAGACCGGCCGGGCGCCTGTGCGGCTGATGCAGCCGGCCGTGGCGAAAAACGTAAAGGTCGTGGTGATGACCTCGTCGCCGTCGCCGACGCCGAGGCTCATGAGGGCGTTCAGGATCGCATCCGTGCCGCTGGAGGCGCCGATGGCGAACTTGGCGTCGCTGTAGGCGGCGACGGCCTTCTCGCACTCGGCGACTTTCGGCCCGCCGATGCAGAGTTGTGTATCGAGGACGCCGTCGATGGCAGTGCGGATTTCCTCGCGAAGTTTCTGATACTGCGCCACCAGGTCCAGCATAGGAACGGGCATGGGTTCTCCTTAGTTGCTATGGCAGGCCGGCTTCATGCCTCGCGCACGAAGCCCTCTTCAAGGACATACTTCTGGCCGCATGCCTCGCACGAAGCCTTGCCGCCGACGAACGTAAGATTGACCGCACACTTGCACATCCAGCCCTTCTGCTTGGCGGGCACGCCGACCATCATGGCGAAGTCCGGCACGTCGCCGATCACCACCGCTCCGGCGCCGATGAAGGCGTACCGGCCGATCGTCGTGCCGCAGACGATCGTGGCGTTCGCCCCGATGGTCGCGCCGCGGCGGACGAGCGTCTTTCGGTACTCGTGCTTGCGGACGATGAAGGCCCGCGGATTAAAGACGTTTGTGAAGACCATGCTGGGGCCGCAGAAGACCTCGTCTTCGATCTCCACCTCGTCATAGACGCTGATGTTGTTCTGTATCTTGCAGCGGTTGCCGATCTTGGCCTTGCCGCCGACGTTGACGTTCTGGCCGATGCTGACGCCCTCTCCGATCTGCGCGCCCGGCAGGACGTGGGAAAAGTGCCAGATCTTGGTGCCCTTGCCGATGATCGCGCCTTCATCGACATACGCGGATTCGTGCACGAAGTATTCGGGTGACGCCACGTGGACCGCCTTTCGCATGGAACCTGCGACCACGCCGCAGGCTGGAACTTACAGGTTGACCGGCGCACCGCCGGCCTTCAGGCTTCGGGTGGCGGCGTCAAGGACGCGAACCACTCGCAGGCCGTCGCGGCCGTCGCTCCGGGGCGTTTGGCCCTTCTCAATGCACTCCAGGAAGTGCAGGCACTCGATGCGAAGGGGTTCGCCCCCCGGCGTCTTGGGAATCAGGATGTCTCCGCTGCGGAGGGTCAGCGACTGCTCGTACCCGACCACCGAGCCCTTGGCGTCGACACCCTTGTCGTAGATGCGGATCTTCTCGGAGGCGTCCATGTCGTCGAACGTGGCCATCTTGTCGGAGCCCACCAGCGTGACCTTGCGGACCTTGTGCGGGTCGAACCACGAAACGTGGACGTGCGCCATGCGGCCGTCGGCGAACTTCATCTGCGCAAAGACCACGTCCTCGACGCCCTTCTGGAGATAGGC
>JAPLMO010000097.1 GCA_026386995.1 Planctomycetota bacterium
AGCCCGGCCAGGCCTGCCGCACGAGCGGCGGGTGATCCGCAGGTTGAGCACGCGGCACAACGGGTGTGGCCGTTTTTTGTGGCACTGTTTTGGCACGCTCATGTTATGAGGCGGCTTCAGCCGCCTTCGCGCCGCGAAAGCGGCGTGTAGACCGGGGCTTTTAGCCCCGGTATGCGAGCGAGCCGAAACACATTCCGCTCTTCTTAAATCTTATAGAGCCCGCCTCGGCGGGCGACTGATCCCCGCTGGCAGCGGCCCATGCAACCGCAACAAGCCCGCTGAAGCGGGCTGAAGGAAATTAGTTTTGCGTCCCCCCGAATCCCATGCCAAGAAAGATCACTTTCCGGCTTTCTTGAGGTTACGCAGTCTTGCAAGTATTTCATCCACAGCGTGTTGTGACTCCTCGGGCATCGGGTCAAGGCTGTTGGAGATGGACAGGGCAATTGCAATGAGTTCGTCGGCCTGCTCGGGCCGCGCCATTTCCGCAACTCCCCGAAGCGCGGCCACTCGCACATGCTCGTCAATTCCATCCCTTTCTCGGGCAACAACCTTGAGGCGATTGAAAGATGGAGAGTACTTGGCGGCCGCCAGACTCTCGACGGCCTTCAGAACTATGCACGCCAGGTCATCTTCCCAACACCTGTCCAGATATCTTAGCAAGGCCGCATTGCATGCGTCCGTTTTCACGAGGCCGAGCAACTCGACAAGCGAGTCGTGAAGACCTTCGCCTTCTTCGCCCTCGTTGGGTTTTATGAGCGTGTCAGCCCACATTATTGCCAGAGACTGCACTTCGGCCTTGCGGCTTTCCACGAATGCCTGTACGATCCAAATCGTCGTATCATCTGGCCTCCCAACGCCCTTAACTCGCTTGAATAGGTTTTCCGAGCCGCAGCGTCGCGTTGTGGCGGCAAGATGAATGGCACAGGAACTGCGAATGTCCTGGCTTAGCTCCGGCACGCAAGTGAGCAGCCCAACAAGCAGTTTCTCGCGCTGAGGCGCGGCTACCTCTCGGAGGGCATCGAAGACGGCGGCGGAGTTCTCTTGTCTCGGATTGCCCAAGACGCGCTGCATAACTGCCACCCCCCCATCTTCCGCGGCGACCGCTTGTGACAGGAGCGACTTCAGCCGACTCTTTTGCGCATCCGTGGACTTCCATTCATTCAGAAGCCCCGCAAGTTCGTCATATCTGGCGCCAGTCGCCGCCGGGGTCCCACAACCGCAGAGCAGCATCAGCCCTGCAATCACCAGGCTTCGCAACATGACTCGTTCTCCTATTGAAAGGGCCTACTACTACTACTACTACAACGCTATGAATCGGTGCTTGCGCAACCTCCGTCAGCCTGAAAGGCTGGAACGTAACAGCCCAGGGCAACGCCCTGGGAGAGAGATTAGAAGAGCCCCCTTTCAGGTTCTCCGTTGTCTTTCAGCCCTGAAGGGGCGACACGACCCGTGGCGCCCCTTCAGGGCTGAAACGCGTTACATTATGCCCCTTTACCCAGGGCGTTGCCCTGGGCTGTTACGTTCAAGCCCTTCGGGCTAAGAGCCAAAGACCGCACGGGCATTATAGCGTTGTAGTACTACCTTCTGGAATTTCGGGGGACGCCCTCACGCCGCACTAGCGCTGCGGCCAACGCCGTACGCCCACAGCGTAGTGGCGCACCGCCACGAACACGGCCATCACAATACTGATTTTCTCATTGCCCTTTTCTTCGTGCCACTGCGGACGCTATCCGTACTTTCCAGTTCCGCAGGAAGGTCTGCTCTTTTTTCCTTGCCGCGCCGCGCGGCTTGCGAAGGCACGGTAACATGGCGCGGCAGTCACGTCAATATTCTACCGGCGGCGATCAACGGCAATAAGCGGCAGTCTCAGGTTTCAAGTTAACGGCTGTCGTTGTTTCTCGCCCAATCCTTCCTCGGCATTCTCAGCGTTCTCGGCGGTTAAAGCCGTTGTTCCGCTTTTCACTCTCCACTCTGCACTCTGCATTCTGCATTCTGCACTCTTCCCTTCCGTCCCCCGTCCCTCCCAGCCCCCCGCCCCCCCGCAAATGGCAGGCTCTACCGGCCGCCGGCATTTGCTTCTTCCGGTTTCTTGTGTATACTATACCTTGGAGTGTGGTCGAAAGACCGCCAGGGGTAATCGCAGACAGACGTTTGCGGGGGTCGGCTTCTTTTGGGGGAAGCCGCCCTTTTTTTCGGCCCAGTCTCCGGGGGAGATGGGCCTGCAGGGTTAGTCTCGCCCGCTGGAGAGCGGGCAGCCATGCCCTGCCGGCCGTCTCGGCATGCAGCGTCGGCAAGACGTTGCGGCCGTAACCGGAGGCCAGGTGGCTTACCACGGATTTTTGCAGGCGTCCTGCTTCTCGCCCCACGAACCTTCACGTCGATTGGCCGCTGCCGCGCGATGGTTGGCGGCGATCTTGGCGGTGCTCCTGACGGCCACCGGCGCGTCGGCCATCACGAGCAGCGGCGTCCCGGTGCTCAACCCCGACGGCACGGAATCCTGGCCGAACGCCTTCGCCGACGTCGACATCAACGCGCTGGTCGGGGCATACGCCCTCTACGACCTCGGCTACTACGGCACACGGGCGAGGATCGCCAACGTCGAGGCGGGCTTTGTCTGGGGCCAGCACGACGTCTTTGCCGAACGCGACACAACCATCACGCAGATCAAGGACCCCGACGCGGCGGGCCAATACGACTTCCACGCCACCATGGTCGGACACGTCCTCGCCGGCGAGGCCCCGTTCGTGAACGTGGATTTCGGCGGCATCATCCTTACGTACAAGCCCGCCCCCGGCGAGCATTTCACCATCAATAACGCGAGCCACACCCCGCTGGACGCGACCCTGTGGTACGGCATCGCGCCGAGGGCGACTCTGGCCTCGGCGGCCATCGCCACACGCTGGGTGCGCGACAATACGATCGAATACGGCGGCGAGTTCGCAATTTCCCCTCAGACCGTCTACACGGCGTACCAGACGGCCATGGCCACGGCCAGCATCGCCGGCATGAAGGCCGACGTGGTCAACTCCAGTTGGGGCGGCGAGGACCCCGCCGGCGTCGACTCCGTCACCTTGCTCATCGACGCCCTCGCCTACGCCAACCGCACCACGGTATGCCTGGCGGCCGGCAACGACAGCACCCAGGTCATCGGGCCGGCCAGCGGCTACAACAGCATCACCGTCGGCGCACTGGCCTACGGCAGCGCGACGTATCCGTACCGCACGGTGGCCGACTTCTCCGCCAGGGGACCCAACGATTATTACGACCCGAAGTCGGGCACGGTCATCCCGCGGGTGCGTGCCGCCGTGGACCTGGTGGCCCCCGGCGACAACCTCACCGTGGCCTGCTACGGGGGCCTTACGGGCGGGCACAACCCCGCCATCGGCACCGATCCGACGATCTACAACGGGCAGCCGAGCGGCAGCGTGTATTTCCTATCGGTCTCCGGGACGTCGCTGGCCAGCCCGATCGTGGCGGGCGCGGCCGCCCTGCTGATCGACGCCGGCAGGGCCCGCTCGATGGGCCCCGACGCCGCCGACGGCCGCGTCATCAAGGCCGTCCTGATGAACTCCGCCGCCAAGACCGACGGCTGGGACAACGGCCAGCACGCGGTCTCCAGCCCGGCCGGCTTGGGCGGAATGATCCTCTCCACAACACAGGGCCTGGACTACGCCGCAGGCGCCGGGCGGCTGGACCT
>JAPLMO010000461.1 GCA_026386995.1 Planctomycetota bacterium
CGTGAGTTTCTCGATGCGGGCGATGAACGCCGCGTTGCCGGCCGGGCGGCCGGTGCGGGAACTGGCGCGGATCGTCTCGACCATGGCGGCATCCTCGCCGGCGCGAAGCCACTTCGCCCAATTCCCGGCCTTGCCGCGCACCTCCAGGCCGCCGGAAAGCAGGGGGTCCTTGCGCAGGCCCGCGTGGCCGCCGGCGCTCGACCAGGGGTAGCGGTCGGGGCGGAGGATGAGTCCGGCCCGCAGGGGATTTCGCTCGATGAAGCGGATGGCCTCCCACGCGTGCCGCTTGTCCAGCGGGCAAGATGCGAACCGGCCGGCCCATACGATGCCGCGGTTCTTGCGCGTCCGGCGGAGGTACGCGGAGTAGTGACTCTGAAGGGGCATGAGCGCGGCCGCCAGCGACCCAGCCTCCTTCGGCACGGCCACGAGGTGCACGTGGTCGGGCATCAGGCACCAGGCCCGGATCTGGAGGCGATGGGCGGCGGCGTAGCCGGTCAGAAGGTCCAGGAACCGGCGGCGGTCCTGGTCGTCGAAGAACAGGGCCTTCCCGCGCCTGGCCCGCAGGACGACATGGTGCGGCAGTCCCGGAATGACCAACCTTGCTGAGCGTGGCATGATAGGAGTATACCACCCACAGGGGGTCGAGTCAACCAAAATACGGGACAGCGCCAGGCCGCCCGGACCGCCGGCCAGGCCCGGCGAAACCGACTGGCGCTGTCCCTGATTGTTTTGGGGGCGCCGGAAGGGGTGTCGGGGAATCACGACCAGCCCGGTCGTATATACTATAGTATATAATCGCAGGCGGCGAAAACTCCTTCGGCGGCCTCAGGAGGTATCAAGTTCCGATCAAAAGCGCGTAAGAAGTGTCAAAAACCAGTAAAAAAGCGCCTTGCCCATCTTGCCAAACGACGAAAAAACGGCATTGGCGCTAGCGCCAAGGGGGTTTTCGGCCTCGCGCGGCGCGAAAAGTGCCCGTTTTTGCCCTCCGGTATATACTAAAGTGAACGCGATACGTTTCGCTACTATAGTAAAGGCGGGAGCCGGCCTTTATGACAGCGGCCTGCGGCGGAAGGCGAGCACCCCTGCCCCGATGGCCGCAACCGCGTAAACGACCGCATACAGGGCCGACCACGCCACGTATGCCCAGACGGCGCCCCACTGGCCGCCCCAATCCAGCGGCTGGAGGACCGCGTGGCTGAGTTTCTGGTTGATGTTGAAGATCTCCAGGAACGGTACGGCATCGGCCACGGCCTCCGCGACCGCCTCCAACACCCCGCCCGCGCTGCGGCCGGCCGTCTCGAGGAACACCGTCAGGTGCCCCGCCAGGAACGCCGCAAGGCTCAGGCCCACGCTGGCTGCCGCCGACAGCCTGGTCGACAGGGCCGTGGCCACGGCCGCCATCACGCCGACCTGAAGGAACACCAGCACCAGGCCCGGGGCGACCGTGGCCGCCTGGGCGAGTTGCCGGGCCTTCAGGGCGGCCACCTCGGCCCCCGCCCCGGTGGTGGCGATGGTCTGGCCGTGTTCGCCCATGGCGGCATCGAGTTCAACGCGGTAGTACACCGCCGCCGCCAGGACCGTTCCGAGGACGAGCATGGCCACGGCGGCCGCGCCCATCGCGCCGAGGTACTTGCCGAGGACGAACTGCCAGCGTCCGACGGCCTTGGCCAGAATGGTGTGGGCGGTCTTGTCCTCGACCTCGCGGGCCACGCCCGTGGCCGCCGCCAGCAGGCCCGTCAGCAGCGTAAACAGCAGGACGAACGAAAGGCCGAGGTCCTTGTACATGTCCACGTCGTTATGGAACGTGAAGAGCGGCAGGTACATCGTGGCCACGAGGGCCACCGCCCCGGCCGCCAGCAGCAGGTAGAAAAACGGCCGCCGGACGGCCTCGCGGAACGTGTTCAGGATGATTCCCGTCAGTGCCCGCATCGGATCCCCGTCACCAGTCGACCGCCACGCGGAAGGCGTCGAACTCTTCCGTGGGCGTCTCGTCGATCGTCTCGGCCCGCCCGATGTACTGGCCCATCGCGGCGGCGACGTCCGCCAGGTACTGCCCGACTATGGCGGCCTCGCCCTCGACCACGAGTTCGACGCGCCCGTCGCTCAGGTTCTTGACGAACCCCGTCACGTTCGCGTCGCGGGCCAGGCTGCGGGCCGTGTACCGAAAGCCCACGCCCTGCACCGTGCCCGAGTAGTACATATGCTTACGCACGCGCATCAAAAGTACCCCATCAGCGGCAATGGCCCGCCCCGACCTCGCGCCTATTATAGGCATCGCGCTGCGCGCAGCAACCAGTTTTCAGTTGCCCGCCCCGCCGAAGCACTTAGAATGCCAGCCAGGACGGAGCGAAACCTCATGGCGGTCACTCTCTGCGTTGCGAACCAGAAAGGCGGCGTCGGCAAGACCACCACCGCCACGTGCCTGGCTCACGCCCTGGCCTTGGCGGGCCGGCAGGTCCTGGTCGTCGACATCGACCCGCAAGCCAACGCCACGAGCGGCATGGGCCTGGCCCCCGTGCCGGCCAGCCCCGCGTTTGCGGCCAGCCCCGTCGACGGCCTCATCGCCACGGATTGGTCCGGCGTGTGGGCCTTGCCGGCCGGGCGGGACCTGGAGCGGCTGGCCGTCCGCGGCGTGGCGTCGCCGCTGGTCCTGAAGAACAACCTCGCGCGGCTGCCGACGCCGCAGTTTGCGGCGATCCTGATCGACTGTCCGCCCTCGCTCGGGATGATCACGCAGAACGCCCTCGCCGCCGCCCAGGGGGTGATTGTCCCCATCCAGTGCGAGTACTACCCGCTGGAGGGGCTCGTTCAGTTGCTTTCTGCCGTGCGGCAGGCGGCCCAGACCAACCCGGGCCTGTCGGTGGCGGGAGTTCTCCTCACGATGTTCGACCCGGCGGCCGACCTCAGCCGCGAGGTTGAGACCGAGGTCCGCACCAAACTCAAGGAACCGGTCTTCCGCACGGTCATCCCGCGCGACTCTGCGGTGGCCGAGGCGCCGAGCCACTGCCTTTCGGTCCTCTACTACGCCCCGCGGTCGCCCGGGGCAAAGGCCTACGCGGAACTGGCCCTCGAAATCATCGAAATGGGCATTCTCGGCTGATTCTGTCAGGAGTTTCACTATGGCTGAACGCAAGTTGGGACGCGGCCTGGAGGGCCTCATGGATAGCGCCACTCACCAGCCCATCCCGGCCCTGGCGCCCGAGCCGGCCATTGCCCAGGGCCCCCAGTCTACGCTGCCCGTTTCCGTCCTCGACCCCAACCCGTACCAGCCCAGACAGGGGATGGAACCGGCGGGCCTGGAGCACCTGAAGGCGTCGATCCTCGAGCATGGCGTGCTCCAGCCCATCGTCGTCAGGCGGGCCGGAGACCGATTCCAGGTGATCGCCGGCGAGAGGCGGTTCCGCGCGGCACAGAGCGCGGGGCTGGCCGAGGTCCCCGTCATCATCCGCGAGGCAAACGATGACGACATGCTTGAACTGGCCCTCGTCGAGAACCTCCAGCGCGAGGACCTCGACCCCATCGAGAAGGCCACCAGTTTCAAGGCATACCTGGACCGCACCCACCGCACGCAGGAGGCCGCCGCAACCAGGCTCGGCCTGGAACGCAGCACCCTGTCGAACATGATCCGCCTGCTGGAACTGCCGCAGGAAATCCAGGCGATGCTTAGGACGGGCCTCCTGGCGATGGGCCACGCACGGGCGATGCTCTCCGTCGAGGTTCCCACGCGGCAGATCGAGATTGCCGAGCGGGTCGTCAGGGAGGGACTGTCGGTCCGCCAGGTCGAGCGCCTCGCCGGCCCCGCCCCTTCCGCAAGGCGCAAGTCCAAGCGGGCCGCCAAGCCCGCGGATGTCCGCGACCTGGAGGCCAAACTGCGTGAGGCCCTGGGGACTAAGGTGCTGGTCGAGGAAGGCCAGAAACCCGGCACAGGCAAGATCGTCATCGAGTTCTACAGCCACGACGACCTTGATCGGATCATGAGCCGCTTGACGTAACCCCGCTGTTGTTCCACGTGGAGCACCACGGCCTCGCATCCACTTCGACAGTGCAACTTCCGTATTGTGTGCGGCGGTTCTATCGCCAGGCGACTCTTCGACCTGAACCGGTACGGCGTCAGTGGGGTAGCATGGTCGCGCTGCTGCGTGACCATGTTTTCACCCGTCGGCAGGTGCATGGTCACGCAACAGCGTGACCATGCCACCCCCGTAACTAACGCTCTACCTAAACCGCCGCGCAAACCCCCATATTTAGCCCCCGGTGAATTCACCGGGGGCCGAACGTTCACAGGCGCCCTCGGCGCGCCGCCCCCGTATATTCACGGGTACGTGTTTAGCGCTGTCATTCTGAGGCCCCGTTTACGGGGCCGAAGAATCCTGCCGTTTGGACGGCCGAGATTCTTCGCTCGTTTTCGCTCGCTCAGAATGACAACTCTTGCCTGGCACGCTAAACACGTACACACACCGGGGGCCGAACGTTCGCAGGCGCCCTCGGCGCGCCGCCCCCGTGTATTCACGGGTACGTGTTTAGCGGAGCGAGCAAAGGGGGGCTGCAGCCAGTTCCCGCTGTATGGTAATGGGGGCTGTCCCCTTTTCCGGCCGGGCAAAGAGGACAGTCCCCTTTTCGCAAAGGCGCGAAAAGGGTACAGCCCCCTTTGCCCCACGCTAAACACGTACATTCACAGGGGGCTAATGCTACAGCGCCACCTGGGTCCGCATCAACCGCTCAAGAATTCAAGCGTGGGCCGTTCTTAGATTGTAGCGCGGGGGTTTATCCCCCGCGCGATCCTGCACGGGGCACAAGGCCCCGCGCTACGGCGCGTAAGTCTGGTTACTGCAAGAGGTTGCGTTCATTGCCACGCAACAAGTGGCGTTGTAGTATTAGTCGCCTGTGACGATTGACTCTGCGGGTGCCACGGTCGCCGCGGCGACCGTGCTAGTAGTCCGTAACAGCTATATTACAGGGTACAGCCTTTTCAGTTTGATTCGGGCGTCGGTGGTGGTGAATCGCCAGTCGATGCCCGTCTTCTTATCGTTTCTCGAACATTCCCACGGCGTGATTCGGGCGGCCAGTTG
>JAPLMO010000090.1 GCA_026386995.1 Planctomycetota bacterium
AGGCCCTGACGGAGGCGGTAGCGGACGATCACGCCCGCCTGAGCCGCGAACAGCGGCTCCTGAGGGGCTTCGTGCGGGCCACGGAACTGCCGATTCGGTTATAGATCGTCGCGACATTAGTTTTACCGGACTCAATAGCCCGGATGGAACACGATGGCCAGACACTACCCATGTTTCCCGTGCCTTGAAAGTGCTGGCGCGGCTTGGGCTGTGCGGGGCCGCGGACGGCGACGGGCAAGCGGTTGTGCGCTGGGTTGTATGGCCGCCGCCGGAGTACCGCCCTGCCGCTGGTACTGCCGAGCATGGCGCTACTGCCTTGGCTGGCAGTAGTGGTACTGCCTTGGCTGGCAGTAGCGCTACTGCCGAAGTTGGCAGAGGAACTACTGCCAACGCTACTGCCAACGCTACTGCCGAGACCACTGCCGTGGCTGGCAGAGGAACTACTGCCAGCCTTGGCCGACACCAAGAAGTAATAAGAAGTCCAAGAGACCAAGATACCAAGAAAGAGAGAGAAGCGGCTGACGCCGCAACAGATTCTCTCTCTCCCGCTGCTATGCAGAGCGCTGAGAACAACAACAGCAACGCCAACGGCCACGGCGAAAACGGCAACGGCGCACCAGGGGGAAAACAACGGAACGACGGCAACGACGTTGACCGCGTGATCGGCTTCGCCTTTCCGGGCGGGTCCAGCGAGAAACAGCGGGCTGCGGTAATCAACGCTATCGCCAACGCTGTCCGGCAGGGAGCATCGTATCCCCTACTGGCGCATGCCGTCATAAGTTCGAAGGCTCAAGAAGAAACCCCTTGGGAACGCATCGAGGAAGCGGGCAAACGGACGACCGCACTTCTTGGCAAGGCCAGATACGTGTGGGCCGAGACATTCAAAGGCGAAACCCTCATGGACCTCTTGAAATACATGCCGCAAGGATGGAAACCGAAGCCAGTAGTCCGGCGTGAGGCCGAATTGGAAAGCGACTTCTTGACGCGACAACAAGGGGCATCGGTTGTTGCCAACTTGGCGGCGGAAATCGACGCCTGGCGGGAACAGGCGACGACCTGGCCAGACGGCGTTACGGCTCCTGACGCTGTTGCACCGAAAGGGTAAGCAATGGTAACGATGGTTCTGAAAGGTACTGCGGTGTAACCAATGGTACAGCAACGGCTTATGAGAATAGAGCGGAAAGGCGAGGAACTGTCCGGTAAAGACGACAGGGGGCGCAGACCGATCGGGCGACGGCTTTCAGACTCCGGGCATGGCCTTGTTGCCCAAGGTGGCCTTGCGGGGCCTCTTGGCCGTGCCGCTGGGCCTGCCAGCAAGCCTCATAACCTTGTTGGCGGGCCTGCGGACGGCCCCCAAGGGCATGCAAGTAGCCGCGTTGGTATGTCCACGGCCCTTGTGGGGCAATCTGGCAGGGCCGTAGGGCCTCTTGACGGGCTTGCGGGGCCTGTGGCGGCTGTGCCGCATGGTGGCAGTGCCCTTGCGGGCGGGTCCGTGCCGATCCTGGGGCAACCTGGACGGCCTGACGGCGGTCCGCGTGGGGATCGTGTCCTCAAGGCTGTGGCCGCCTACCTGACGGGCAAGGCGGCACGTCCTGGACGTGGACTGCGGCGCGGCGGGCCTCAAACGGTCAAGTCTGCGCCTGATTCTGCGCCGCTTTTCCGGGAACCACTGTTTTCAGCGTCCGGTGCGGGCTGTTCTAGTCCCTGTGAGACTACGCACGGCGAAAAGGCGGATTCTGGACGGGGTAGCACCGGCGCTGCACCCGCTGGCGGCGGCCCCGACACCGGCGGCCACGGCAGGCACGGCGGCGGGACAAGCAAGAGCGGGCGCGAGGGCTTTGCAAGGGCTTTGCACCTACTCGGCAGGGGCCGGGGCAGGACGGCAGGGAAACGAGGCCGAGGCCCCCCCCTTCGCCCCCAGGCCCACCGGGGCGCGAATACGATGTATGTGCTCCGGGGTGTAACCCAGTTTCAGACTTGCATGGAGCATCTTGCATAAGTAGGAGGGTTTGACAATGAGCGAAGAACTGGTTGCACCTGACGACGACGGCAGCGCTGGCGAAGTGTTGGTTGCAGTTGTGCCGTTGACGCCAAAAGAGGAAGCGTTTGTACGGGCTTACGCGGACCCGGAATCGGCGACGTATGGGCAGGCCACGAAGAGCGCGGAAGTGGCGCAGTATCGGGAGCCTCACAACGCGGCGTGGAAACTGCGGCGTCGGCCCCGGATCATCGCGCGGATTGCGGAGTACGAGAAACTGACGCGGGCTTGTGTCGGGAAGGTGTTGACGGACCTTGAGCACGAGCGCCAGTTGGCGCTTGCCAAGGGCGACATAGCGGCGGCGATTCGCGCTTCAGAGTTGCAAGGCAAGCACCTGGCGATGTTCACGGACCGGCTGGCGGTGGACGAAAGCCAAGTGGTGGAGCGCTACAACGCGAGGCGCGCCGAAGAGGCCGCGCGGATTACGGCGATTTTGCTGATGAACCCCGCCCCGTTGCAAATACCGGCGGCCCTGGCTGCCGGACAAGAACCCCAAGCGCCGCAGATGCGGCAGAAAGACGGTGACTTATGAGGTCCTACGATCCACCCGACGACCCTTGCGACCTGACGGCTGAGCAAGCACAACGGGCGCTCAATAAGATGCACGCGGACGCCCTGAGCGACAAGGAGCACCCGTATTTAAATGGGAATCATCCGCAAAACGGTGATTTTTCGGACTACGCCCGGCGACTGCATACAATTATTGCCACGGCCGAGAGCGAAGAACAGGACGCGCTCGAGGCGGAGAAATTTGCGGCCGCGCTTGAGGAAACTGGCGATCTGACCCCGGCGGAATGTCTGGCACGCGGGAGAGAATTGTTGAAAACCAAAGGCTACCTTGATGGATCACTTCCGCAAGAAGAGCGTGCGGCCCTGAGAAAAGAAATCGACGCCTTTTTCCTTGTCGGATGCCAAGAACCTGAACCCCCCGAAGATGAGGAGATTTCCGATGACCTGTGACCTAAAAATGAGTCTTGCGGTTGCGGCCGAAACGAAACTCCGGCCCCTGACCGCCACCGTGCGGAAGTTGACAGAGCAATTAGCACACCTGCGCCAGCGGCTTGAAACTGAGCGCGGAAATGTCGGGAATCGCGAGGCCGACTTGGAAAGTCTGAAAGCGGCGGGCGGTGAGTATTTGACGCAGAACGATTTTGCTTCGTTCAGGGTACGGCTCAAGCGCCTCACGGCGGACCTGGCCGCGAGCAAGGAAGCCGTGGTACTTTTTGAGACCGACCTGATTCCGCGCACGGAGAAGGGACTTCAAGAGGCGCGCGAGAAATTGGCTCAGACTTTTACAACCACGTGCGCGGATGCACGGGTCGCCTGCGAAGCGCGGATGACGGACCTACTGAGCGCGGTTGTGGCCGAACACGATGCCTTCCTGGCCGCGATTTTGGATCTCGCCGCGACCTACGGCACGGCCTACCACGGCAAACCGCCCGTGGCTTACAGTTCTCGCCTTGGCGAAGTGAAACACACCATGACCGGCAGGTGGTGGATGACGTTCACCAAGTGCCCGCCTGCCGTGGCTGCTGCTGCCGCTACAACCCCGGCCGTTGTCGTTTTCGCTTGTCCAGCAAGCGTAGAATCGACGGCGACGCCCTCATTAGGGGAATCGGCCACGTCCGATGCTCCGCGCGCCGTGGCGCTTGCGCCAGAGCGTACGGACGACGGCCCCGCCCCCCTTGCTGCGGCTGCTGCACGGGCGCGAGTGCTCAGGCGGTGCGCCGTGGCAACCGAAACGCCGCCGGACCCTGCCGAGAATCCGCCAGAGACACCCCCGGTTGACCTGGCCCTGGACACCCCGGCCCCGGACGCTGACGAGGACGAGGCCCCCCCGGACCTGGACGAGGCCGCCGCTGCCGAAGCGGAAGCCGAAGCGCCGCCGGTTGACGGCGAAAAAGAAAATCCGAAAATTGTGCCGGAATCTAGTTGACAAATCCGCAACTACAGTGTACTATAGGGGTATGAGGGCGACACGAATGAACTTGGGCGACGGAATCCGGCGGGCCGTGAACGCTTCCGGCCTGAGCCGCTATCGAATCTGCAAGATCACGGGAATCGACAAAGGGGCCATGAGCCGATTCATGGCGTCCAAGGCGGGGCTGAGTGTCGAAGTCCTTGAAACCCTGGCGCGGGCAATAGGGTATGACGTGACCCTGCAACCGCACAAGAAAAGGAAGGTGAAGCATGTCAAGCGTTGTAAGTGATCCGGGCGGGCGCAAGCGGGTTCTCTTTATGGCGGCCGATGGACGCCGCCGCGCGGTCCGGCTTGGGGCCATTGACCGCAAGGCAGCCGCAGAAGCGCAAGGCCACATTGATCATCTTGTGGAAGCCGCCAGCACACACCGCGCTTGGCCCGACGCGACACGGGCTTGGGTTGACGGCCTGCCTGCCGTGTGGCGCAAGCGCCTTGAACGGGCGGGCCTGGTGGCCCCCAAGGCACAGCCCGCGACGGAACCGGCCGGAGCGACGTTGCAGCCGTTCCTTGACGGCTACGTGGCCGGGCGCGCGGACCTCAAGGAAAGCACCAAGGTTGCCCTGCGGCAAGCCGTCCGATACTTGACGGAGTTTTTCGGGGCCGACAAACCCTTGACAGAACTGCGGACGGGCGATGGTGACGACTGGCATATGTTCCTGGTGGACAAGGGCCTGAGCGCGCCGACGATCCGCCGCCGCTGCGGCGCGGCAAAGCAACTACTCAAAGGCGCAGTTCGCCGGGGTC
>JAPLMO010000152.1 GCA_026386995.1 Planctomycetota bacterium
TTACCGGTGCCATCACCTTCAGCCGGTCCCGCTCTTGCTGGCTCATCTCGATCCGGTCCTTGTTCATCCGCTTCCCTTAGCCCCCAAGAAGCGGACATTTCTACTGGGTCTGGACCGGACATTACTACTGGGTCACGACAGCGAAATATCCGTGCAGTTGGGCCGAATGAGCGCTCGAAACCGAGCGGACCTCAGGGTGGAGTTCTTGGTTGACTCCGGCGCGCCGGGCGACCACAATACGCCCCGGTCATGCAGTGGCGGCATCGACAACAGGGGAACATCATGAACCTTTCAAGCCGCTTGATGCTGGCGGCAATTCTTCTGGCCGGTTCGCTTCCGGTCGCGGCCGACGAGGCCGCGGACACCTTCAACAAACTCTACGGAGATGACCTTAAGCGTGTTGGCGCCACGCCGTCGGCCGCCGACGATGTCGCTCTGGGCAAGCAGATGCTGGAGGACGCGAAGAAGGCCGAGGGCCAGCCCGCGTTCCTGGCGCTGTTGTGCGAGAAAGCCTATGAACTGGCCGCCAAGGACGCCTCGGGGTATGCGACCGCGACGGTCGCCATGGACCTCTTGGCGGGGAAGGTTCCGGAGAAGAAGGTCGAATGCCTTCAGAAGAGCGCCGGCCTTTATCAGAAGCAGTATGCCACGTCGCGCGGCGAGGCGCGGACGAAGGCGGGCGAGAGCGCCATTACGGCGCTCGGCGCGCTGGCCGAAGCCCAGGTCGCCGCGGGAGATTCTGATGCGGCCGGTGTGACCCTGCGGCAGGCGGTCGCCGTTGCCACAACCATCAAGTCGGAGAACAGGGCGGCCCTCCAGGCATGGCTCGATGACCTGGCGCTCCGGCAGAAGGTCGAGAAGCAGATTGCCGCGCTCAATTGGATTTCGGCAAGGGCGTCACGATGAAACTGGTCCTAATCCGCCCCGGCAAGTTCATGATGGGGTCCCCGGATTCCGAGCAGGGACGTAAAGACAACGAAGGCCCGCAGTACGAGGCGGTCATGGGGACGAACCCCAGCCACTTTAAGGGGCCGACGAATCCGGTTGATAACGTTTCGTGGCACGACGGGAGCAAGACGCACCCGGTGGGTCAGAAGAAGCCGAACGCCTGGGGCCTCTATGATATGCACGGAAACGTGTGGGAGTATTGCGCAGACCGGCACGGCAGTTACTCAAGCGGGTCATCGAAGGATCCGCAAGGGCCGGGTTCTGGCGGCACCCGTGTGTTGCGCGGGGGGGCGTGTTACCGCCACGATAACGCCTCCTTCCGGTGTGCGTCTCGCCGCGGCGACATCGCCCCGACGACCCGCCTCGACAACTTCGGGTTTCGTTGTGCCAGGACTCCTTGATTACGCGTTGCCCTTTGGCTGCCTTACCGTTTATGCCGCCAGGCCACGTCGCCTGCGTTCGTCTTGCGGCTCGTCTCGATGTTCTTTGACGACAAGTCGGGCAGGGCGGCGAGGCTCGTCCCGGCGGGTCTTCGGCATGCCTTTCCCCCATGGCGGCCCAGGGACGTAGCCGCTTAAGCGTTCCCCAGTTCGGCGAGTTCCCCCTTGCCAGACGGCCGAGGACGGCTAGAATACGGTTGCACTTCTTTGTCAGATTGAGAGCAGCGATGAATCTGACGGACCTGGCCAGAAAAATCGGCGCCCGGGTCGTGACCGAAGGCCGTTCCTGCAACCATGTCATCGACTGCATCTACGCCGGGGACCGCATCAGCGACCTCCTGACGCACGCCTCGCAGAAGACGCTACTGGTGACGAACCTCTCCAGCGCCCTGCTGGTCTGCGTGGCGGAACTGATGGACGTGCCGGCCGTCTGCCTGGTCGGCGGGCAGGCGCCAGCGCCCGAGATCGTGTCGGCGGCCAAGGCCCACGGCATGTTCCTGATGGTGTCGCCCGCGGACCTGTTCGAGACCTGCGGCCGCGTGCACCGCTGGTGGGCCGACGGGGGGGCCGGCAACGCATGAACGCATTCTCATGCCCAATTGCGTGCGGAGACTTCCGCAGGGCCGGGGCGGCAACGCGGCTCCTGAAGGAACGACTTGCGGACGCCGGCGCGCCGCCCGAGGCCATCCGCCGCGCGGTCGTCGCCGCATTCGAGGCCGAGGCGAACGTGCTCATCCACGCGCGCGGCGGCCGGATGGAGGCCCGCCTGGACGCCGGACGCCTGGACGTCGAGGTCCGCGACTTCGGCCCCGGCATCGCCGACGTCGGCCTGGCGATGCAAGAAGGGCGTTCGACCGCGCCGCCTGAGGCGCGGGCCGCCGGCTTCGGCGCCGGGCGCGGCCTGGCCAATATCCGGCGGGCCAGCGACGCCTTTGCGATCGACTCCGTCCCCGGCCGCGGCACCGCGCTGCGGTTCAGCATCCGCCTCGGGCAGGCGCCGCGGCGCGAGCGCGTCTAACACTACAGCGCCACTTGGGCCGAGAGCAACCGCTCGAGAATTCAAGCGTGGGCCGCTCTCGGATTGTAGCGCGGGGGTTTATCCCCCGCGCGGTCCTCCGCGGGGCACAAGGCCCCGCGCTACGGCGGGTAAGATTGATGCCGCGCGGCTCATCATTGGCTATTCGTCATTCCTTGTTCGATATTCTCCGTGCCGTTCCCGTTCAGGCCCGGCGGGCGGTTTCGCCCATTGTGTCCCATTGGCCTGCGGGATAAATACGACGGCCCGACTTGCCACGCTTCGCGCCACCGAGACAGCACGCGGAGATAAGTATCGTATCCTCCGAACTCTGGAGGCCCAATAAACGCGCCATCCCGGAGGCCCTCCTGAGGGGCCTCCGGGATGGCTTGTCGCTTAACTATACCCGAACTACCGACCCGCCCGACGGCGACGGGTGATCATGGCCGCCGCACCGAGGGCCAACAGCGCCAGCGTCGCCGGCTCGGGAACCGCGCTTATCCCGCCCGTCAACTGACCGGCCGTCATACCGTAATTGTTGGCTTGAAGCCCGACGTCGTCATCGCTGACGATCCCGTCGTAGCCGTAGACGTCGCCATTGGCCCAACTGATATCGGTAAAGCCGTAATTGTTCG
>JAPLMO010000167.1 GCA_026386995.1 Planctomycetota bacterium
CTCGAAGCGGCCTTTGTGTTGAACGCAGGCGCCCGTAAAAGCGCCGCGTTCGTGGCCGAACAATTCGCTCTCCAGGAGCGACTCGCTCAGGGCCGCACAGTTGACCCGCACGTACGGCCCCTGGGCGCGTCTGCTGGAGCGGTGCACAAGGTAGGAGATCAGTTCCTTGCCGGTGCCGCTCTCGCCGGTGATGAGGACCGGCAGCGACGTGGGCGCCACGCGCTTGGCCAGAGCGATGGTCTCAAACAGCCGCGGGCTGTGGCCGGCGATCTGGTAGAGGCCCCGGGCGTCGGCGCCGTCGGCGGCGGCCACCGCAACGGCGTGGCTGGGAAGCAGGGAATCCAGCAGGGCCTCGATCTGCGCCCGATCCACAGGCTTGGCGAGGTAATCGTGGCATCCCTCGCGGATGGCGCGGACGGCCGCCGCCACCGAGGGATGCCCGCTGAGCATGACGACCGGAAGTTCCGGGTAATGACACTTGATCAGCCGCACCAGGGCGATGCTTTCGGTTGCGGCGTCCTCAAGGTCCACCACCACCAGGTCCCAGGGCCGCTGCTCGATGCGTTCGGCGGCTGCGGCGGCGCTCGGGACGGGCGTGCCGCGGATTCCCTTGCCGGCCAACGCCTCAAGGAACGACCGCGTCGTCGCGATGTCGCCGCTCACGAGCAGCACGTCGGGGCAGATCGTTTCAGTCATGCAGCCGTGCCTTCCATGGATCAGGATCCGCTTGCTTGCTTTTTCGCTGCAATGGGGCCGTCCGCCACGGCGGGCGCCACCGGGTTCTTCGATTCGGGCGTCGCCGCCGGTTTCTTCAGTTCGGGCGTCGCCGCCGGATTGACCGTCTGATACCACTCCAGGAGCCGCTGCTGTGCGGCCGCCACGCCGGCCCACGGACTCTTCGGGAACTCGGCGGTGACCCGCTTGTAGAGCGCCATGGCGGCGGCCGAGTCAGTGCTCCGCCGACAGTTGGCCATCTGGTAAAGCGCCCAGGCCTTGGCGTCGGGCTGCGAGGAGTCCGCCAGGGCCTTCTCGTAGAACGTGCCGGCCTCGGTCAGTCTGCCGCCGAGATAAAGCGAGTCGGCCAGGCCCATGGGGTCCGCGACCTTCTCCGCCGACAGACCCTTCAGCCGCGCAACCACGGCCTCCGAGATCGCCGGTTCACTCGGGCCGGCCTGCCCGGCCTCAGGCGTCACGGGCTGGATGGGCATCGGCTGGACCGGCGGCATCGGAGGAATCTCCGGCATTGCCGGCGGGGTCTCCGTCTTGGGCTCCAGGCGAATCTCATCAACGTGTTGCACGGCCCGCCGCAGGGCACTCGACCCGGCCTTCGGGTCTTTGGGGGCCTTGATGCTTGCGTCGATGAGTTCTTTGCGGCTCTTGCGAATCAGGGCCGTGGAGTCGGCCGCCAGCGCCCACGAGCCCCATGACGCCAGCGCCACGCCGCCCGCCAGAATCCACAGCCTCATTGCTCGACGCCGGAACCGGAAGGTCATGGCTTGGCGCCTCCCTGGACCTGGGGCTCGGCTTCGGAGAGAACGATGACGGCCTGCTCGTAGTCCTTTTCGAGGCGGTACGCGCGGCCCAGGATGTCGCGGGCTTCGCGGCGAACCTCGTCGGAGCAGGACGACTTCAGGAGGTCGCGGCACAACGAGATGGCCTGGGTATTGCGCCCGCCGCGCAGGCAGACCTGGGCCAACGCCACCGTAGCACGGTGCGCGAGCGGCCCGGCTTCAAGGCGAGGGACCAGGTCGCCCAGCCGCGTACGGGCTCCTTCGATGTCGCCGCTGTCGGCAAGGCCCTGGGCCAGCAGGATCGTCATGCGTGCGGCCGTTTCGGGCGACGACGCGGACGCCAGACGGGACTTCATCAGCATCACGGCCTGGTCCGAAAGGGTCATCGCGTGCAGCACCTGGGCTTTGGCCAACAGAATCTCATCGGCCTGCGCGGGCGTGACGTTCTGCGGCCGCAACCGTTCCAGGACACCGTAGGCCGCCACGTAGTCTTCCTGCTGAAGAAGGGTCTTGACCAGTTCCAGGAGCATCTCGACCTGGCGGCCGTCGCGCGACATGCAAGCCAGGGCCTGCTTGTAGGTCTGGACCGCCTCCCGCAGCCGGTGCCGGGCCGCCTCCGTTCGGGCCAACAGGCCGTAGACCTCGGCCAGGTTGGCGTCGGTGGCGGGCGATCTGGGCAACTCGAGGCGGTGGGCCAGCCACGTGGCCGCATCGTCAAACAGGCCTTTGCGGAAGTAGCACTGGGCGGCCCCGAAGGCGGAGCCTGCCCTTGAGGCCGGCGAAAGTTCCAGGAAGAAGAGTTTCTTGAACGTGGCGGCGGCCTCGTCCAGGTTGCCGGCTTCCATCGTGGCCTGGCCGAGGCGCAGGTACACCTCGTCGGAGGCTGGATAATCCGGATAGTGGTTCAAGAGGTCCAGGAGGGCCTCGCGGGCGCCTTTGAAATCCCGCAGGTCGATCCGGATGGTTGCGGCCCGCAGCCGCGCCAGCGGGGCCAGCGTGTTAAGGGGGTACTCGCGGGCGATGATCTGGTACTCGGCCATGGCGGCCGCGCCGTCGCTCGCCAGTTCGTGGAGCAAGGCCAGCGCGAAATGGCCGGACGCCAGGCTCGGCGCATCGGATGACCGCATGAAGAACCGCCGCCACAGCGAGATCGACTCGCGCACGACCAGGTCCTTGAGGTCGGCCGTCGAGGTGTAGGACTGCGGGTCGCTGACCACGGCCTCTTTGCCGGTGAACCGCGTCACAAGGCCGGCCGCCCCACAGACCACTTCGATCAGGCGTTGGCCGTTGACGCCCTCGATACTGAGCACCACGGGCCGGCGGCGGGCCGGTTCGCCCACGTTCTCCCATCGCA
>JAPLMO010000416.1 GCA_026386995.1 Planctomycetota bacterium
CAACTGGCCGCCCGAATCACGCCGTGGGAATGTTCGAGAAACGATAAGAAGACGGGCATCGACTGGCGATTCACCACCACCGACGCCCGAATCAAACTGAAAAGGCTGTACCCTGTAATATAGCTGTTACGGACTACTAGAAGCAGATTTGCGCGGCGGTTCTCCTGAACCGCCGCGTTGATGTGCTGGCAGGCGGTCGGCGCGGCGGGTCAGGAGACCCGCCGCGCAACAACCCAATCTTAAAGCGCTGTAGCCGCCGGCTACTCGACCGACAGGGCAAAGATCGTCGCGCTGCACGGGGCGACGGAGAGTTTGTCGGAGATGCCCTTGACGGCGGCCTCCTCGATGATGACCTTCGACGGTGCGGCGGGGTCGTTGCAGGCCATCGGGTCGGGGCCGGCGATCTGGTAGCGCATGGCGGCGCCGGTCAACTTCGCGCCCTTTAAGTCCAGGGGGATTTCCAGCGCCTGCATGCTTGGGTTGACGATGCCGACGGTCAGCGTTTTCTTATCGGCGCTCCAGGCGGCCTGGGCATTGATGAGGGGCGTTGACTCGGTGGCCACGGGGATCGTGCCGAAGCGGTCGCGATACATCTTCAGCGCCAGGCCCGTGGTCTCCAGCGCGGCGGCGGTCTTCGAGGTCTTGATGCACCCGATGACGTTTACGGTCTGGGCGTAGTTGGCCATAAAGACGATGTCGCTCTGCCGCGCGTACTCGTGGATGCCGGCGGCGATGCCGAGGGCGTCCTTCAGGTAGTACCGCGTCCCGATTTCGCCGAACGGATGCGGGCCGTACCAATAGTTCCATTCGTCCATGGCGATGCGTATGTCCTTGCCCTTGAGCGACTCCAGGTCGCGGCGGTACTTGCGGTGGGCGTCGGCCTTGCGGCGGATGGCGTCGGGGATCTGTGCCACGTGGGCCGGGAGGCCCGGCCGTTCCTGGCAGTAGAAGTGTTCGCTGATGAGGTCCATGTAGTCGGCGCAGTTTTTCATCATGCCCTCGCTCCAGGGGCCGGCGTCGCCGACGGCGATGAGTTTGATGGACGGGTCCGCGGCCCGCATGGCCTTGGCGAAGTCGTTGTGCTTCTGCTGGTACTTATCGAGCGGCATGTGGCCGAGTTGCCAGCCGCCGTACATCTCGTTGCCGATGCTCCACCACTTGACCTTGAAGGGCTCGGGATGGCCGTTGGCGGCGCGGAGTTTGCCCTGGGGCGTGTCAGCGGCGCCGTTGGCGTACTGGACCTCGTCGGCGGCGGACTGGGTGTCCCCCAGGCCGCTGTTGACGGCCACGTAGGCCTCGGTTCCGAGGAGTTCGCAGAATCGGGCGAACTCGTGGATGCCGAAATCGTTGTGCTCGACGCCTGTCCATGCGGGGTTTTTGCGCGGCGGGCGGCGGTCGCGGTCGCCGATGCCGTCGCGCCAGTTGTAGCCGCTCACGAAGTTGCCACCCGGCCAGCGGTAGACGGGCGAGTTGAGTTGCTTGAGCAGTTCGAGCGTGTCCGGCCGCATGCCGTCCACGTTGTCGGCGGGCATGAGCGACACGGTGCCCACAAGGCAGGGCTTGGCGCCGAAGTTACGGATCTCGATACTTCCGTGATCGGTGGTCGCGCCGGGGGCGACAACGAAGTCGATTTTCTGATAGCGGTTATCGCGACAGCGTCTTTCGCTGATGGACTGCTGCTCCGGGGCCTCGCCATAGCGAGCCACCACGGCGATGCGGGTGTCCCCCTCTGGCGCCTTCAGCCAGGTGTATCCGATGTACCGCTTGCCCTTGATGAGGGCGAGGTCATTCTGCCGGATGCCGTTGCCGGGGGCGACCTGCGGCGTGTGCCGGCCGACGAACGGGTCTTCCTTCACCATCTTTACGCCGTCCTCGGGGCCGATGATCTGCCACGGCGACGCGGAGACCACGGGGAAGGGGACGTCCTTGGGCGCTTTGCCGTAGGGGGCGTAATTGGGCGTGATGGGGAACCAGAACTTCCGGTCCTCCAGCATCTCGGCCCAGATGCCGCCGTAGATGCAGCGGCCGAGGTGCTCGATGAACTGGCCGTAGACGTACTTCGAGAGCGGTTCGCCGGTCTTGGCGGCATCGATTGTGATCTTCGGGGCCTGCGGCTCGGCCGCGTGGGCGGCGGCGCAAAGGACGAGGGCCAGGCCGCCCGTAATCGCGAGAACCCGGGAGGCTGGACTCATGAGGCGTATCCTTTCAACGAGGCCTTGGCGACCGTTACGTCCGCACTTGTCCGTCGCCGTAGACGACCCACTTGTAGGTCGTCAGGTCTCGCACGCCCATAGGCCCGCGGGCGTGGAGTTTGTCGGTCGAGATTCCGACCTCCGCCCCAAGGCCGTACTCGCCGCCGTCGGAGAAGCGGGTGGACGTGTTGACCATGACGCTGGAGGAATCGACGTCGCGGACGAACTGCCGGACGTGGTTGAGGTCCTGCGAGATGATCGCGTCGGTGTGGTTGGAACTGTAGGCGGCGATGTGGTCGATCGCCTCCTGGATGTCGTCGACGATGCGGATCGAGAGCACGAGGTCCAGGTACTCGGCGTACCAGTCTTCTTCGGTGGCGGGCCTGGCCTGGGGCCAGATGCGGCGGGTGCGCTCGTCGCCGCGCAGTTCGACGCCGGCCTCAGCGAGGCGGCGGCAGATGCGCGGGAGGAAGCGTGCGGCCAGGTTCTTATGGACCAGCATGGTTTCCATAGCGTTGCAGGTGGCGGCCCGCTGGACCTTGGCGTTGAAGCAGATGGCCTCGGCCATGTCGAGGTCCCCCAGTTCGTCGACGTAGACGTGGCAGACGCCCTTGTAGTGCTTGATGACGGGGATGGTCGATTGTTCGGCCACGGCGCGGATAAGTTCCTCGCCGCCGCGCGGGATGACGACGTCGATCCAGCGGTCTTCGCGCAGCAGGGCCGCCAGGAGGTCTCGGTCGGGGTTGTCGATCATCTGTAGTGCGTCGGCCGGGAGGCCCTGGCTGGTGATCGCCTCGGCGAGGGCCTTGTGGATGGCGAGGTTCGAGCGCAGCGATTCCTTGCCTCCGCGGAGGATGGCCGCGTTGCCGCTCTTCAGGCACAGGGCCGCCACGTCGCTGGTGACGTTGGGGCGCGACTCGTAGATCGTGAGGACGACGCCCAGGGGCACGCGCAGCCGCTGGATCTGGAGGCCGTTGGGGCGCGTGTAGCCCTCGATGATCTCGCCGACCGGGTCGCGCAAGGCGATGATTTCGTCGAGGCTGGCGGCCATTTTTTCGATGCGGGCCGCCGTCAGTGACAGCCGGTCGAGCATAGCGGCCGAGAGGCCGGCGGCCTTGGCGGCGGCGACGTCGGCGGCGTTTTCCTTCAGGATCGCGTCGGCCGAGGCCCGCAGCGCCGCGGCCATGGCCTCGATCGCGTCGTTCTTGGTGTTGGAACTTGCGGCGGCGAGCATGCGGCCGGCCGCACGGGCGCGGCGGCCGATCTCCTGGGACACGTCGGCCCAGTCCTGGGACTCCACCGGTTCGCCTTTCACGGCTTTGGCCATCGAAGTCTCCTCTTTTCGCCCTGGCTACGGCGCCGGCGGCCTGTCGGGGGCCGGCTTTTCGAGGTTAAAGTTTACCGTCGGCAGCGGCTTGGTCAATTTGACGCCGGGCGGCAGACCCGCCACGACGAGTTTTCCGGGCAACCACGAGGCCGGGTCGGGTTTGTCGTCGGCCGTCAGGACGAGTTCGACGCGCACGTCCTGGGGCATGAGGCGTTCGACGTCGGGGCCGGGGCCCTGGACCTGGAGTTCCACGTAGCGTTCGACGCCGGGCTGGAATACGACTTTCCAGCGGCTGAGCATCTCCGGTGGCGCGGCCAGGAGGATCGGGAACCGCCCGAGCGACTTCGTGACCAGCGCCGATTCCAGTTTGGCGGTGACCTTGACGATGGGCGGGTCGAAGGTGGCCTCGATGCCGTCGGGGCCGCCGAGTTTCCGCTCCAGGGACGCCTCGCGCTCGATCTGCGTGTTGGCCGGGATGGAACTTACGGCCAGCGGCGCCACGGCGTAGCGCTTGGCCTCGGGCAGGTTCTTCCACTCCGATTCCGACACGCGGGCGGTGACCTCGGGCGGCTGGGAGGCCGCCACGGTCGCCACCGCGCCGGTGACCTTCGGCTCGACGCGGACCTTGACGCGGACCATGTGGTCGACGCGCACGATGACGTCGCCGTCGATGACGCCGTCGTGCTCGCTCTTGGCGTCGGTGACGAAGATGCGGCGGGCGGCCCAGTGACGGAACCCGTCGCGCACGTGGAGGACGCAACGGGGCCCCTTGAGGTCGGATTCCGTCAGGTCGAACTTGCAGGCCATGTCTTCGGGCGAGGCCCGCAGTTCCTGGATCGCGCCGCGCGGGCCCTTGAGTTTGACGGTCACCTGCTCGGGGGCGATGCTGCGGACGACGTAGTCGTCGGTCGGCGCCGTGACGCGGACCGGCACGACCTCTTCCGGCTCGGCGGGCTGCTCCAGGTCGGCCCAGACCCAGAGCGCCGCGGTGAGGACCGTGACGGCCAGGATGGTTTTGACGGTCTCGTTCATGGTCTCGGGGCGTCCGTGGCGTCGGGTTCTTCGGCCGGTTCGTCGGCGGCCGGGCCGTTGGGTGTCGAGAGGGAATGCTCCGCGAGGGGGGCCTGGGCGGCGCGGAGGAGTTCCAGGAGGCGTTTGCGTAACTGCTCGGGGGCCAGGGGCGTCTCCAACCGGCTGCTCTCGGCCAGGGAGATGTTGCCGGTTTCCTCGCTGACGACGATGACGATGGCGTCGCATTCCTCGGTCAGGCCGACGGCGGCGCGGTGGCGCGTGCCGAAGTGCGGGTCGAGGATGGCCTGGTGCGACAGGGGGAACTCGCAGCCCGCCGCCGCGATGCGCCCGCTGCGGATGACCACGCCCATGTCGTGCAGGGGCGATCCGGGCCAGAAGATCGTGGTCAGGAGGTCGGAGGTCAGTTCGGCGTCCATGGAGATGCCGCCCTCGGCCAGCGTGGCGAGGCTGGAGTCGCGCTCGATGGCGATGATGGCGCCGA
>JAPLMO010000238.1 GCA_026386995.1 Planctomycetota bacterium
GGGCCTTGATGTCGTTGGCGATCTGGACCGTGTTGCCCCCCGGCTGCTGGTGGACGTTCAGGAGCACGGCGTCGTGCCCGTCGGCCGTCGTGCGGGTCCATTGCGGGGCGGCGTCGCGCCGGACGGTGGCAACGTCGCTCAGGCGGACGATGCCGCCCGCGTCCGTCCTCAGGACCGTGGCCGAAATCTGACCGAGGTCCTTAAAACCGGTGTCGGAAATGATGAGGTACAGTTTATCGTGGTCCTCCAGGCGGCCGACGGCGGTCAGGACGTTGGCGGCTGAGAGGGCCTTGGCCACGTCTTCCAGCGTCATGCCGTAGGCGTTCAGTTTGGCCGGGTCGGCCTCGACGCGGAACTCCTCGATTTCGCCGCCCAGCACCTCCGTCTTGGCGACGCCCGTGATCGTGCTCAGCACGGGCCGCAACTGGTACTGCGCGATGTCACGCAATTCGACGAGCGAGTGTGTGTCGGACGTGAGGCTGTAACCCAGCGTGGGGAAAACCGTGGGGTCCATCAGGCGGACGTCGAACTTCGTTCCTGCAGGCAATTCGGTCATGGTGCGGCTGACGGCCGATTGCACCTGGAGCATCGCCGCGGGCATGTCGGTGTCCCAGTCGAAGTTGATCGAGATCTCCGCGGCGCCGCGGCTGGTGATCGAGCGGATGTTGCGGACGCCCGGCACGGCGCGGACGGCCTCTTCGATGGGCCACGTGACCTCGACCGCCATGCGTTCGGCCGGCCTGTCGCCCGCCTCAAGGCCCACCGCCACTCGCGGGAACGCCACCTGCGGAAACAGGGCCACCGGCAGTTTCAGGCTGCTCGCGATGCCCCCGACCGCCAGGGCGGCCATCAGGAAGAGAATCGACCGGGTGTGCGCGTGGACCCACTCGGAGAACCTCATTGCGCCTTCTCCTTCGGGGCGCCGGACGCCTTGGGTTCTTTCTCGGCCGGCTCGGTTTCCACCTTCACCGCCATGCCGTCTTCGAGTTCATAGTTGCCCTCGACGACCACCATTTCGCCGGGCTTGAGGGCGTCGCCCAGGACTTCCACCTGCTCGGCATCTTCCAGGCCCGTCTTGACCTCGTGCCTGACGGCCTTGCCGTCCTTGATGGTGTAAACGACGTGCTTGTCTTCATCGGGCAGCACGGCCGAGCGCGGCACGGCCAGGGCCTGCCGCGAGTCGGCCACGGCCTCGCCCCGCACGTACGTCTCCAGAATCAGGCGCGCCTCGGCAGGCAGGGCGACGAAGACGTCCACGAGGCGGCTGGCGGGGTTGACGCGCCGGGTGATCATGCGGATGCGGCCCTCGACGGGCTTCGACTCGCTATCGTTGACCGCCCGGACCCGGACGGGGTGATCGGCCTTGAGGTCCGCGGCATCGCTCGGCTCCACGCCCAGGCGGACCTCGATGCGTTTCTCCTCGGCCAGTTCGACCAGCGGCCCGCCGGCCGGCACGATCTGGCCTTCCTGCGCGATGAGGTTGCTGACGACGCCGGCCGTCTCGCACTTCAGTTGCGCGTTGCCGATGCCGAGTTTATCGAGACTCTCCATCTGGAGTTTCGCGGCCTGGAGGTCCTGCTGGGCCTGAAGCACCTCGGGCGTGGCTTCCTGTTTCTCGAGCCCCTCCAGTTTCAGTTGGGCCGACTGCATTTCCTGCTGGGCCTGGAGGACTTCCTGGCCGGTGGCCAGTCTCATCTCCAGGCGTCGCTGGGTCTGGACGAGAATCTTGGCAGCGGTCTCACGCGCGCCGCGGGCCTCCTGCAGCCCGATTGCGGCCGCCTGCCTGGCTTGGGCGAGTTTCCGGGTCGCCGAGTCCACGCTGCTCCTGGCCTGCTGCACCTGGAGGATCGTGCCCGGGCTCGGGTCGACTTCCAGAAGGGCGGTCCCCTCCGCCACGGCCTGGCCGGGGGTCACGAGGAGCCGGCGGACCCTGGTCTCAAAGGGCACCGAGAAGATGTGCACCCCTTCGGGCGATGCGCGGACGACGCCGTAAGCGACGATCGTCCTGCCCATAGCGGTCATGTGGGCGGCGGCGGTCTTGACCGCGGCAACCTTCTGCGCTTCCTTCTCCTTCTCTTCGCCTTCGCCCGCGCCGCCTTCGCGGCCCGAGATGTAGCCGATGATGCCGGCGGATGCCGTAACGGCCACTAGCACCAGAATCATGAGCACCCGTTTCACGGGAGCGCCTCCTTCTGTTGGGTCTGCCCGTCTGCGGCCGGGGCAGCGGGGGCCGCTTCGCCCGACAGGTACCGGCCGGACGCCAGTTCCAGGCCAATCTGCATCTCCACGAGTTCCTGCCTTAGTTTCAGGACCTCGATCTGTTTTTTCGCCAGGTCGTTCTGCGCCCCGTAGAAACTCAGGATGTCGGCGTTACCGCCCGCCAGCGCCGCCTCGTAGGTCTTGACGAGGCGTTCCAGGACGGGCACGGCCGCCTCGGCGTACGCGATCTTCTGCGTGATGGAATCGATCTCCGCCAGGAACGTGGCGATCTCGCTGCGGGCCTCAAAGACGCGGGCGGTGAACTCGTCGAAAAGTTTCTGGCGGGTGGCCTTCTCGATGGCGATGTTTCCCTGGTTCATGTCGAGGGCCGGAATGTCGACGGCTATGGTCGGCCCCATCTTGTAGAAGTTGCCGTTATCCTTTCCGTGCAGAATCCCCAACTCCAACTTTGGGAATCGCGCCAGGATGGCTGCGCGGTACGTGGCCTCCTGGCTGTCGTAGCCGCGACGCAGGGCCACGAGGTCAAGGCGGCGGTCCGCGAGGCCGTCCACAAGTTCTGCGGCGGGCGGCAGGGCGACTTTCGACGGCAACCGCACGTCCTTCTGGATCAGGACCTCCGCCACCGGCGGCAGCCCGAGCGTCCGGTTCAACGCTACCCGCTGCTTGTGCAGTTCTTGGCGGATGTCGAGCGTTGCGGCGCGGGCCTCCTCGAGGGCCGCATTTGCCGCCGCCAGGTTCACGGCCGTCGTGAGGCCCTCCTCGACGGCGGACCGCACGGTCTCGGCGTTCTCCTTCAGCCGCCGTTCCACCTGCTCGGCGGCGGCCAACTGCAATTCCAGGCCCATGCAACGGTAGACGGCCGTCTTGGCGGCCTGGGCGACCTGCCACTCTTGCCACGCAATGTCAAGTTCCACAGAGGCCGCTTGGGCCTTCGCGGCCTTGATCTTGGTGCCGAGGGAGATAAGGCCGGAGACGTCCCATGCCATGCCCATGGTGTAGCCGTCGACCTCTCCCGGCATCTTGACAGGCATCTCTCCCTCGCCGGAGAAGGTCGGGTTGGGCAGGATGCCCGCCTGGATAACCTGGCCTGCGGCTATGCCGCGCTGGTCCCGCACGCTGCGAAGCGACGGGTTCGCCAGGACGGCCAGCACGGCGGCCTCGTCAGGCGACAGGCCGTCTCGCTCGTCAAAGTCGATGGGCCGGAGCAGGGGATGGCGAACTGACTTGGCTTGGACGCGGATGACCTCCATGCTGGGCGGCGTAAGCGAATTCTCCACCGTCTCGGGGGTCAGGGGCAGGGGATGATAGCATCCAACCGTAATGGTCCCCGCCACCAGAACGCCGAACAGCGCCAACCGTTTCCTATGTGGCATTCGCGAGCCTCGCTGAGTCCGAAACTAACCCAGTATAGTACCGGGGGAACATTAGGCGAACATTAAAAGCATTAAAAGCATGAGAAAACCAGTGAGCCGCTCACGAGGTGTCCGTGAAGTGCCCATAACGGGCGGATACCCTGACGGTACGAATTCACGTGCAATCTCCGGACCGGCCGTAGTATTCTAATTGTAAGGAAGCCGTTCGGTGCAGGTATCCCAGGGCAAGGTATTTTGGGGGTTACCATGAAGATCGCAAAGCGGTTGGTCGTGGCGGTTCTGGCAGGCGTGATTCTCGCGGGCGCGACGTGCGCGATGGCGCAGGACTGGCCGCAGTGGCGCGGGGCGAACCGCGACGGAAAAGTCGAGGGCTTCACCGCGCCGCAAACCTGGCCAAAGGAACTTGCGCAGAAGTGGAAGGCCACCGTGGGCACGGGCGACGCCACACCCGCCCTCGTCGGCGACAAACTCTACGTCTTCACGCGCCAGGGCGACGACGAGGTCACCCTGTGCCTCGACGCCGCCACCGGCAAGGAACTCTGGAAGGACAAGTACGCCGCGAAGGCCGTCGAGGGCGCGGCCGCGCGCCATCCGGGGCCGCGCAGTTCGCCCACTGTGGCCGATGGCAAGGTCGTCACGCTGGGCGTCGGCGGGGTCCTCTCGTGCCTCGATGCCGCCGCCGGCAAGGTCCTGTGGCGCAACGAGGAGTTCAAGGCCGTGCCGGTGTTCTTCACGGCGATGTCGCCGGTCGTCGTGGACGGCCTCTGCATCGCGCACCTGGGCGGCAAAGGGGCAGGGGCGGTCGTCGCCTTCGACTTGGCCACCGGCGCCCAGAAGTGGAAGTGGACCGGCGAGGGCCCCGCCTACGGATCCCCCGTCTTGATGACCGTGGACGGCACGAAGCAACTCGTTTTCCAAGGGGAGAAGGACGTCCTGGGCATCGCCGCGGCAGACGGCAAACTTCTGTGGCAGGTCGCAACGCCGGCCCAGGGGCGGTTCTTCAACTCCGCCAGCCCCATCGTTGACGGCCAGACCGTGATCATCACCGGGCAGGGCAGCGGCACCAAGGCCGTGAAAATCGAGAAACAGGGCGACGCCTTCGCCGCCAAGGAACTCTGGAGCAACGCCGACCTCGGCACGGGGTACAACACGCCCGTCCTCAAGGACGGCTTCCTCTACGGCTTCTCCGACAAGGGCAACCTCTTCTGCATGGATGCCAAGACCGGCAAAGCCTGCTGGACCGACGCGGTGAAGCGCGGCCAGGGCAACTTTGCGGCCGTCCTCGACGCGGGCGCCTGCCTCCTGGCGCTGCCTTCGAACTCCGAACTGGTTGTCTTCAAGCCCGGCGACAAGGAGTTCACGGAACTGGCGAAGATCAAGGTCGCCGACACGCCGACCTACGCCACCCCGGTCGTCGCCGGCAAACGCATCTTCGTCAAGGACCAGGATGCGGTTGTGATGTGGGCGATGGAGTAAGGCCGAAAGAGATTCGTCCGCGGGTGGTTGTGCCAATTGCACCGTTGACGTGCACAAGGGGGAACGCGTGAGCCGCGCAACGGCCCTGTCCCTTGTCCTCACCCTGGGGATGGCCTTGGCGGGCGGCTGCGCCGGCGGGGCTTCCGATCGAAAGGAACCGCCGTCGCCGGCGAAGGTCGATGTGTTAGCCGCGGCCGCAGGGCGGTGGCTTGCCGACCTTAAAGACGACCGCCCGCAGGTTCGCGCGAGAGCGGCGGGGATGGCGGGCTTTCTCCTCCGCGACGGACGTGCCGTTGAGCCGCTGGCCGCGGCCATGGGCGATAACGACCGGCGCGTCCGCGAGGCCGCAAAGTACGCGTTGGAGCACATCTACGACCCCCACGCGGGTCACGCCTTTGTGCTCGCACTGGGGCATTCCGATCCGGCGGTTCGCGCCGTGGCGGCCGATAGGCTGACATGGATCGCGGGGAACACCGACCTGCGAGACGACTTTGCGGTGCTCGCTACTGCCGCATGCGATCCGGACCCGAAGGTGCGCTGTAAAGCGATCTTCTTGCTGCACGACAGCCGGGACCCTCGTGCCGTCGATCTTCTTGTGGCGGCGATGAAATCGGACGACCCGGAGACTCGCCGCGAAGCAGCCTGGTCCCTCGCGTGGTTCGGCGATGTCCGCGCCCGCGACTCTCTTGTAGCTGCCCTCAAGGACAAAGACCCCGACGTTCGTGCGGAGGCCGTCGCGGGGCTCGCAGAAATCGGCGGAGACCACGCCGTGGAACTCCTGCTGGCCGCGTTTGCCGACGAGAGCGGCCAAGTCCGTTGGCGGGCCGCCAGTGCGCTGGAAGAAGTCGGAAATTCCCGGGCGATTCCCGTCTTGACGGCCGCCCTGAAGGACCCGAAGGACTCCGTCAGGTCGCACGCCGCCCGGGCGCTGGGGAACCTCACCGATCCCCTGGGGCCGGTGGTGCGCCCGCCCCGCGGCGCCCCGGCCAAGAAGGTGCGCGGGGCCGCCGTCATCCGGAGGGAGGCGCTGCGGGTGCCGCCCGACCTCGACGCCCGTATCACCGAGGGCCTGGCCGCACTGATGGCCGACACGAGCAGCGATGTCTACGGCGCGGCCGCCGACGCCCTCGTCAGGCGCCTGGATGCGCGCTGCGTCCCCGCGGTCATCGCCGCACTGAAGGACGGCAAGACGGTCTACGCGCGGCAGGCCGCCGCCAGGGTGCTTGGTAAGATTAAGGACCCGCGCGCCATTAAGCCTCTCGTCGCCTGCCTTGCGGATAGCGAGTGGATCGTAAGGGATGCGGCTCGCGATGCACTGAGGACATACAAGGGTGAGGCTCTCACTGCGGCCCTGCTGGCGGCTCCGCGAAGCGACCGCCCGGAGGGGCGATCCCGGTTGGTGGAGATGCTCGCAGAAAGTGGCGCTGCAGGCGGCGTCGATGCCGTCCTGGTGGCGCTCAAGGACCCGAACCCCGGCGTGCGGTGCGAGGCCGCTCGGACAGCCGGGGCCTTCAAAGACCCTCGCACACTTGAGCCGCTGATTGCCGCCACTCGGGACGGCGAGCCGTCCGTCCGCGCCGCCGCTGCTGCGGCCTTGCTCGGGGCGCCCGGCGACCGGGCCGCCGCAGCCGTGGCCGCCGTGATGAGGGACGATTCCAACGAGGCCCGCCTCCGCCTCGCGGGTAAGATCGGCCCCGGCGCCAACGAGGCGCTGCCTCTCCTGGCCGATGCGCTGCACGACAAGGACGAGAAGGTCCGCCTTGCGGCCATGAGCAGCCTGGGCGCCCTTCGGAGTGAGCGGGCGTGGGACCTTCTGCACGGGGCGTGGAAGGACGAAGTGCCGCACCTGCGCCCCAGCGCGTTGCAGGCGATGTGCCTCGCCAAAGACGCCCGTACCCTGGACGTGCTGGCCGAGGCGGTGAATGACGCCGACCCGAAGGTCGCCGTCGTGGCCGCCTACGCGCTGAAGGACCTCGGCGACCCGCGGGCCGTTCCATGGCTGGAGCGGGCTCTGGCCAGCCAGGATTTCGACACGCACGGGGCGGCGCTCTTGGCGCTCGATAAACTCGGGCGCCCGCCGAAGGACGAAGGCGATCGGGCCTGGCTTCTCTTCGCGCGTGGCGAGTGGTCCGAAGCAAAGGAGATGGTGCCCGCCAATCTCCGGGCGGTGATCTCGGCCCTCCACGGAGCGCCGTCGGCCGAGTGGATCGTCGACGACAATTTCAATCGTTACTTCTCCATGTATCTTGTATGCGATGCGCAGGGCGGTGAAGCCCTGCGGGCGGGGCTGGCCGACCCCAACTGGTGCATCCGCGAGACCTTCGTTGCGGCGCTCGGACGCAGCAAGGACCCCGCCGCCGTGCCGCTGCTCCTGGAATCCCTCAAAGACGAGCGCCCGGAGGTCCGGGGCACGGCGGCTGGGGCACTGGGCTCCATAGGCCTTCCCGGCGCAGTGCCCGCCTTGGCCGGGGCCCTTTATGATGAGAACGAGCAGGTGCGCGCATCGGCGGTCGCGGCCCTCGGTTGGATTCGCGACGAACGGGTTTTTCCGCTCGTGGCGGGCGCCCTTAAGCAGGGCGATGCGTATGTCTATGTTCGCCAAGTCGCCGCCGCAACGCTCGGCGAACTGGGCGATGCGCGGGCGGTCGAGCCGCTCCGCGACGCTCTCAAGGACTACCACGCGGAAGTGGTTCGTGCCGCGCGGAAAGCCCTCGACAAACTGGGGCAACCAGTGCCCGACGAGCCTGTGGGTTCGCCGCGCCATTAACCTGTGCAACCAGGTGACAACAGGGGAGAATCCAGTGAAACGCCGAACATTCCTCAAGGCCATGCCCGCCGTGACCGTGCTGGCTGTCGCAACCTCCGGCCCTGCTGAAGAGGCCGCCACGGGGCAGAAGATGGTGTTCAAGGACGGCAAATGGCAAGTTGCAACCTCCGGCCCTGCTGAAGAGGCCGCCACTGCGCCCAGCCCCGCCCAGGAACTGCAACCGATTGCGCTGCCGAGGCCCGATAAGGACGGCGGCAAGTCCGTGCTGGCGGCCCTCTGGGAGAGAAAGACCAACCGCAGCATCAAGGCCGATGCGCTTTCGCCGCAGATGCTCTCCAACCTCCTGTGGGCGGCCTTCGGCGTCAACCGCGAGGGCGGCCCCCGGGGCCGTATCGGAAGGACCGCCGCCTCGGCCTCCAATTCGCAGGAAATCGACCTGTACGTCCTCCTGCCCGAAGGGGCGTACCTGTACGAGGCCGTCCCGCACCGCCTCGCGCCCGTGGTCGCCGGGGACCTCCGCGCCAAGGCCGGCGGCCACGGTCGCGGCGGCGGCGCGGCTACGGCGCCGGTCAACATCGTCTTCGTCGCCGACATCGCCAAGTTCGGCAACGGAACTCCCCAGGAACCGGGTCTGAAGGACCCCGACATCCAGAAGTCGTATTATTGCGTGGCCACGGGCCTCATCGCCGGCAACGTGTATCTCTTTGCCGCCTCGCAGGGTCTGGCCGCGTGGTTCCACAACTGTAACAAGCCCGGCCTTGCGGCGGAGTTGAAACTGCGGCCCGACCAGCGCGTGCTCTATGCTCAGACGGTGGGGTACCCGGCATAAGGATTCCCCGGTGTCACGGGTGCGCCTGGTTGCGATTCTCCTGGTCGGTTTCATTGTAGGAACCGGTTGCGCAGGCGCAGGGGAGCAAGCCGCGCGGCGGGCAGGACTGCCGTATCTGTTTAGCATCACATCGCTAAGTAGAACCGCAGAAAGAATCATTCAGCCTTTGCGAGGCGGGTCTCCTGACCCGCCGCGCTTATGGCGATAAGTATTGCAGGCATGTCAGTACCTTAACGCTGCTTCGCCTTCTCGTCCGGCGAAGGCGGGGCCTGCCGAGTGCCCTCGCTCGGCCTGGGCGGCGCCTCGCGGGGCGCCTCGGCCCTCGGGGCCGCACGCTCGGGCTGGGCCGCTCGCGGCGTCTCAATTCTCGGGGCGGCGGGCGCGGGCTGGGCCGCCCGCGGGGCCTCGGCTCTCGGGGCTGGCGATCTTGGCGCCGGGGCCGCTTGCGGCGGGGTCGGCCTCTCCACCCTCTGAGGTTGGGCCTGCGGTGCGGCCGGCCGGACCTGGATCGACGGCTGCGGGCGGGCCGCGGGAGGCGTCGGCTGCGGCTGGGCCCGCGGCGGCACTATCGGAGTCTGCGACTGCGGACGCCGGGCTTCCGGCGCGGCGACCGGCGGCTGCGGCCGCTTGATCTCCGCGGGGATCGGCGACGGCGGCTTGACCTGTGGCACGGCGGCGGGCGCTTGCTGCCGCGCGGGCGACACGGTCGGTTGCGGCCGTTTGATCTCGGCCGGAATCGGTGACGTCGGTTGTGGCCGCGCTGGTGTCACGGTCGGTTGCGGCTGCCTGACTTCAGTCGGCTTAAGGAGCGGACGCGGGGCAACCCGCACGGGCTCGGCAGTCCTCGCCGCCGCCGGCCTGGCATCCGGTTTTTTGACTTCCACCGGCGCTGCCGCGGACGGCACGATCTTCCGCACTTCCGGCGGCTTCGGGGCCGCCTTGATGTCCGCCGGCCGCACCGTCACGGGTGCGGTCGTTGTGCGGACGCCCTGGGCGGTCAGGCGATCAGCCGGTCGCGGGTCGGCCGCAGGGCGGGTCCGGCCGGGGTCCTGGGCAGGGACAGGCTGCGCAATGGTCGGCCTGGCGGGGCCGGCGGGCCGGGCCTTGGCGGAGGCCGTTTCCACGGTCACGCGCTGGTCGCGGTAAGTGCGAAGGCTGGTCGCGTACTTCTGAAGGTCCGTGCGGCGGCCCTCATCAATCTTCTCGAATCGCATTGCGGACGTCTTGCGGGCCACGACTTCGCTCAGCGGTGCGGCCATCATGGCGGGCCGCGGCGCCGGCCGGCCGAGCGTCTGCACTGCCGCGCGCTGGACGCCGGCCTGTAAGGCGAAGGTGCGCGGCGGCCGGGCGGCAACGTCGCGACGCAGAAGGTCATAGTGCTCGCGCTCGCGGTCTTCCCACCGGGCCTCGTGCCTGTGGCTCCAGGCCGCATGAAAGTAGATCGGGTCGTACCAGTCGCGGCGTGTGCGGCACTCGTACCACGGGACGATGCCCATGCTGACGTAACGCGCCTCGAAGTAATCGCCGAAGTAGTAGTGGCTGTACCGCGGCCGCGAGAAGAGGGCGATCGAAAGGTTGTCGGTCTCGATGACGACCATCGGCGAGTAGCAGTAGCCCGGCCGGGCATACAGCGGCCGGCCGAAATGCACTGGGGCGAAGAGGAGCCCGCGCCGGCCCATGTCGTAGTCCCAGTAACCCGCCACGAAGACGCAGCCGCGCGGCGTCCAGATGTAGTGGGCGGGCACCCAGACCCAGTCGGCCCGAGCGGCCTGCCAGCAGCCCGGACGCCAGGCGTACTGGAGGCTGTCGCGGTACCAGTAGCCGGTGGACCAGATGTAGTCGGGCGACGGCGCCACGCCCACCGGCCCCGTTTCGAGGCTCACCGGCGGCGTCGGCAGGTACTGGACCTGCTGCACCGTGTCGGCCAGCCAGAACCCCGGAACCCACTGGTAACCGTCCGCCACGGGCGCCCAGTAGCCTGGAACCCAGCGGCCGGCGGGCGGCGCGATACGCCACATGCCGCTCACCCAGATGAAGTCGCTGCGGTCGTCGTCCCAGGCCCAGTAGCCGGGGATCCAGATGGCCCCGGCGGGCCTGTCGGCGGGCGGCATCTCCTGGACAGCC
>JAPLMO010000481.1 GCA_026386995.1 Planctomycetota bacterium
TGCGGCGCCTGCGCCCATCGCTCCGACCGCGCCCGATCAGCCCGCCGCGCCCGAGGCCGCGGCGCCGGCCGTCACAGTCGCCCCTGCCGCCCCTGCCGCCCCTGCCCCCCCGCCGCGCGCGCCTGCTGCTTCGCCAATCGCCCCTACCGCCCCTGCCCCCCCGCCGAGCGCGCCTGCCGCTTCGCCAATCGCCCCTGCCCCCCCGCCGAGCGCGCCCGCCGCTTCGCCAATCGCCCCTGCCGCGCCAGCCGCTGCGCCGGCGGAGGCGCCTCTGTCGCCGGAGAAAGAACAGGAGGCCCTCGCGCTCCTGAAGAAGTGCAGCATCGTGACCGTCTCGTACGAGATGGTGCCTCCAAACGTTTGCACCGTTGACGAGGTGGAGGCCTACCAGCGCGCACGGGGTCTCATCCAGACGTCCGTCCAGGACAAGGGTCCGGCCATCGGCCTGAGGCCGGCGGCCGGCCAGGTCGCCCCGTTCGACGCCCGCGTCCAATTCTTTGTCCTGATGTTCGCAGACGACGGCCCGCAGATCACGGAAATCCAACAGGTCCTGGGCCCCAGCAGCCTCGTGGAACAGAAAGACTACTACCGGAGTACAGGGCCGAAGGATACGAGCCTGACTGCCTATCAGAGGCCCGACTCCATGCCGGTGGTGTGGTACAACTACAACTGGCTGGCGTTTGCCACGGTCGGCGGCAAGGTTGTGGCGGTCCGGGCGGATTGCCGCAGGCTCCGGCGCGGCCCGCTGAAGGTTGCCCGGCCGGCGTCGCGGGCCGGCGCCGCAAATCAGGCGTTCGCGTCGACGGTGCCTGCGAACATGAGCCCGGAATTGCAGAGGGAGTGGCAGGCGCTGACCCTGCTGGGGACGAATTTCGTCGCCAACATTTCCAACACGCAGCGCTACTACACCACCGAGCGCTCGGCCGCCGCGGCCAAAGAGGTCAACCGCGCAATGGACAAGGCCAGAGAGACCCTCGAAAAATTGGGCCTGGCCAACGGCCTGAGGGTCACGACCGCTGAACTTGCGAAATACAACGACCGCGGACGTTTCTTCATCGTCGTCATCACGGGCGTCCAGCCAAAGATTACGGCGATCCAGGCCATCCTCGGAAAAGAAGCCCAGCAGGAAAAGAAAGGGTTCTTCCTGGGAAGATCGTTCGGCGACGCCGGAAATCCGACCGACCCGCCCGTCACGTGGTACCATTACGGGTGGATGGCGTTCGCCACGGTGAACGGCGAAGTCGTAGGCGTGCGGGTCGACTGCAGCAAGTTCACCGGCGGCGTGTCTTCCGCCGCAAAAAAATGACCAGACCGCCCTCGTAACTGGCGCCTGATGCGGCTCAAGGCGGCACGGCGCGGGAGTCGATACAGAAGTTGAGCCACCGCGGCGCTTCTGGGTACGGCGGGGCGATGAGGAGCCTCTATGTGCGGCATTGTCGGTTACATCGGCCGGAAGCAAGCCTACCCGATCCTCATGGAAGGCCTGAAACGTCTTGAGTACCGCGGCTACGATTCGGCGGGCATCGCCCTCCAGCAGGACCATGACGGGCATCTGACCGTGATCAAGGCCAAGGGCCACATTGCCGCGCTGGAGGCCCTGACCAAGGGCGCCAACCTGGCCGGCACCCTCGGCATCGCTCACACGCGGTGGGCCACGCACGGGGCGCCCAACGACGTCAACGCCCACCCGCACACCGACATGTCGGGGAAACTGGCGGTCGTCCACAACGGGATCATCGAGAACTGGTCGGCCCTCAGGCAACTGCTGGAGCACGAAGGCGTCGTCTTCAAGAGCGAGACCGACACGGAAGTCCTGGCCCACCTCTTTGCCCGCTACTATAAGGGCAACCTGGAGAAGGCCGTGCAGGCGGGCCTCCAGGAGGTCCGCGGGGCGTACGGCATCGCGGTCATCCACGCCGACGAGCCGGACGTGCTGGTGTGCGCGCGGAACGGATCGCCGCTCATCATCGGCGTCGGCGAGGGCGAGTACGTCGTCGCCAGCGACGCCTCAGCCATCATCGAGCACACCACCAACGTCATATACCTGGAAGACCGCGAGATGGCCGTCCTGCGGCGCGACGGTCTCCGCACGGCCACGATCGACGCCGTCCCGACGCACAAAGAAGTGCAGCAGGTCGAGTGGAGCCTGGAGCAGATCGAGAAGAAGGGCTACCCGCACTTCATGCTCAAGGAGATCATGGAGCAGCCCGAGAGCCTGGCCGATACGATGCGCGGCCGCCTGAACATCGAGGCCGGCGAAGTCGTCCTGGGCGGCATAAACGACATCGCCAAACAACTGACGCACGCGCGACGGGTGATCCTGACGGCGTGCGGCACGGCTTGGCACGCGGGGCTGGTTGGCGAGTTCCTCTTTGAGGACATCGCGCGGGTCCTGACGGAGGTCGACTACGCCAGCGAGTTCCGCTACCGCAACCCGATCATCGACGAAGGGGCGGTCCTGATGGCCATCAGCCAGAGCGGCGAGACGGCCGACACGCTGGCCGCCATACGCGAGGCCAAACTCAAGGGCGCCCTATGCCTGGGCATCGTCAACGTCGTCGGCTCGTCGGTCGCCCGACTGACCGACGCGGGCGTGTACCTGCACTGCGGGCCGGAAATCGGCGTGGCCTCGACCAAGGCATTCTCCAGCCAACTCGTTGTCCTGACCATGATGGCCGTCTTCCTGGGCCGCCGGCGGCACCTGGCGCCGTACCACGCCCGCGAGATCATCAAGGGACTCCAGGCCGTGCCGGAGCAGGTGCGGCAGGTGCTGAAACTCGACGCTCAGATTCAGGAGGTGGCCGAGGCGTACAAGAACTGCCCGAACTGGCTCTACCTGGGCCGCGGGTACAATTACCCGGTGGCCCTGGAAGGGGCGCTGAAACTGAAGGAAATCAGTTACGTCCATGCCGAGGGCCTGCCGGCCGCCGAGATGAAGCACGGGCCCATCGCTCTCATAAGCGAGGGGATGCCCGTGGTGTTTCTGGCCAACCGCGGCCTCCAGTACGACAAGGTCCTCTCGAACATGGAGGAAGTGCGGAGCCGCGGCGGGCACATCATCGCCGTGGCCACCGAGGGCGACAAGGAGATCGGCCGCCTTGCCAAGCACGTCCTGTGCGTGCCCGACGTGCCGGAACCGTTCCAGCCGCTGCTGAACGTCGTGCCGCTCCAGTTGCTGGCGTACCACGTGGCCGTGATGCGCGGCTGCGCGGTGGATAAGCCGCGGAACCTGGCGAAGAGCGTGACGGTGGAATAGAAGAAGGGACGGAGGGACGAAGGGACGGAGGGACGGAGGGGAGGAAGAACAGATTACTCGATGATGATAGATGCTACTGATCTTCTGATGCGGCGGGCCGTTTCAGCGAACGGAGCAGGCCCGAGACAATACGGTCTACTTCTTCTGCGGACTGATTGAACTCGCGAGAAGTCGAATCCGCCATCCACCCCTGGCTGCGGGCGATCTCCACGTGGGTCTGCAACTCAAAAAGGCTTCCCCTTGCTATTTGAATGTAACGGATGTATTCCTGTCTTGACCCTCGCCCATAACCTTCGGCAATGTTGGCGGGCAGGGAGACTGCCGCACGCCGCATCTGCATGACGAGACCGAATCGTTCATCCGACGGGAAAGTGGCTGTCAGACGGTAGACCAGCCGCGTTAAGGCGATTCCCTTCTGCCACGCCACGAGGTCGCGAAAGGTACGGATGCTCTTGCCCGGAGCCTTCTCCATCCTCGCCCCCTCCGTCCCTCCGTCCCTGCGTCCCTTCGTCCCTCGCCGTTATTCCGCCTGAATCTTCTCCAGCACGTCCGCCGGCACGTCGAAGTTCGCGTGGACCTTCTGGACGTCGTCGTGTTCCTCGATGGCTTCCATGAGGCCGAGGATCTTGCGGGCGTCGGATTCGCCGAGCGACACGAAGTTCTGCGGGCGCTGCGTCAGTTCGGACCTGGCCACGGGAATCTTGGCCTCTTCCAGGGCCTTCTTGACGGCCTCGAACTTCTCGGGCGGCGTGATGACTTCAAAGCCGTCGTCCCAGGGGCTCAGGTCGTCGGCGCCCGCGCTCAGGGCGATGTCCATCAGTTTCTCTTCATCCTTGTAGCCGCTCACGACGATCGTGCCGCGCATCGTGAACATCCAGGCCACGCTGTTGGGCTGGCCCATGCGTCCGCCGTGGCGTTCGACGACCTTGGCGATCTCGCTGGAGGTGCGGTTGCGGTTGTCGGTTACCGTCTCGATGAGGATGGCGACGCCCGCCTGACCGTAGGCCTCGTAGACGGCTTCCTGGATCTGCTGGCCCTCCAGTTCGCCGGCGCCCTTCTTGATGGCCCGCTCGACGGAGTCCTTGGGCATGTTGCAGGCCCGGGCCTCGTCAAGGGCGTATCGCAGCGCCAGGTTCATGTTCGGGTCGGTGCCCTTGCGTGCGGCGAGCATGAGGGCCTTGGCGCACTTTGAGAACGCCTGGCCCTTCTTTGCGTCGGCCGCGCCCTTCTTACGCTTGATGGTTGCCCAATGTGAATGGCCGGACATGACTTGTTCCTCCCGTTAGCGTGCCGAGGCGCCTTTGGCGCCGCTCGGCGCGGATTCTTCCCGGGGGCCGACCGGCGCCACGTCCGGCGCCCGGCCAGCCTGCACGTTTTCGACTTTCTGCTGGACCCGTTTCAGGTCGCCCGCCTTCTCTTCGCCGCGCGCGCCCAGGATCTTGGCGGCGGCCTCCCATGCCTTCCTTGCGTCTTCCTGGCGGCTGAGGCGCCAGTAGGC
>JAPLMO010000487.1 GCA_026386995.1 Planctomycetota bacterium
ACGGCCTTGCTGATCTGGCTCTGGCGCGGGCTCGCCTTGCGCGGCTGGCCCCCGCCCGACGCCACCAGCGCCTCGCGGGCCAGGTTGTACTCCTCCAGGAGCAGTTCCGGCGACTCCGTCCCCATGATCGTTGCGCCCCGCTCCATGAGGTCGGCGAGGAGTTGGTGGTTCTGGCTGCCGGCCAGCGCCAGGTCCCGAACGATCTGCTCCTCGTGGCCGCAGTTGGGCAGGCCGTCCTGATACAGGCGGACTCTGGTGTAATCGAGATGCATCCCTTTGATCCTCGCGCGGATCTCCCGCCAGATCCGGTCGATGTCGGCGACGTGCTTCGCCCACTTCGCGCGGCCCATCTTCCGAACGTACAAGTTCCTCACCGACTCGGCCAAGTTCCCAAGGTCGGCCTGGGTGTGGATGATTGGAATCCAGATCAGCCGTCTTCGGAACTCGCGCGGCATGGCACCTGCCCTCATGGCAACCCTCGGCAGCAACGGTATCGGCGCGCGCGGTCTGTTTCAATCAAGAATATGCGCCATTCGCGTCCTTCCTTTCGTGCTTGCAGCAAACGCCTACAGCATGCGCGCGAGGCGGTCCTGGAGGCAGCGAAAGATGTTCTTGATGAACCCGTAGTCGGTTCTCTTGGCTGCGACAACATCGGCATGGGCAAGCGCCTCCAGAGGTGCGGCCGCCCGGCGAAGGAGAAATTGGTACTGTGTCCCCCCGAAATCCACTGCCAGAAACGTGTGCTTGCAATCTGTAAAACGATTTGCATTCTGCAAGGCATGATTACGGAGCCCGGTATGGGCACCATGTTTGCCGGGGCAACGCCCCGGCAAACGATAAAACGGACAGCGGATTTCCATCGCACGTCGATGCCGGGGCGTTGCCCCGGCCTACATGGCGCCTGGCACGCACCATCACGCGCCTCGTGGCGGGCGGTGCGCAACCCGTGGGAGCGTTCGCGTTTCAACACATCCGCCCCTTTAGGGGCGGAGGAATGTGCTGGACGCGCGGCGACGTGGCCCATCTCTCCCCTCTCCCCACCGAGGGAGAGGGGGCGGGGGTGAGCGGCAGTTGCGCGCGTGAAGCATCCGCAGAAGTCTCGCTCGTTCGCCAGCCTCCTTCGCCCCGCATTTGGCTGATTTCGGGTTCTGTCCGGTTGCCGCCGGTCCACCCCGCGGCAGTGCCGCGGGCTTGTTACCGCCTTCCGATTCGCGACTCCCCGTTCCCGCCTCGCCGTCGCCGCTTCTCGCCCAATCCTTCCTTCGCGTTCTCCGCGTTCTTAGCGTTGAAAGCCGTTGCCGTTGTGGAGTTTTCCACTCTGCATTCTTCACTCTGCACTCTTCACTTCGAGGCCTTCCGCAACCCCGAAAAAGAGGGACATCTATGAGGCTCGCGAAGAACATCCTTCAGCAGATGGTCGGGTCCGATTCATGCCTGATGGCACGCTGCGGCGAACGGCGACCTTGCGTAGAGGGTTTGCGCCCGCGTGGCCTCCGAGGGCTTCCGAACCCCTCCGCCTCGACTTCCAGGCGCCGCCGCCCCTCCCACCGCCCTCCCACCGCGGCTGGCCACGCTCAAAAACTCGTCACAACGGAAATGGATTGGCAACCGCAAGGCCTATCGTCGGCGCCGTCCGGAGTGTATAACTTGGGAAGACGTGACATGTTGGCGGGGGCGCCCTCGGCCCGCAGATTACCGCGAGCCATGGGAACCTCCGCTGACGTGGGTGTCTGCGGTATCCCCGCGTGCCGGGCACTGTCTTGGCGGCGGCTCGGATTCGCCGAGCAACCGGCCGGGCCAGGAGCGTTCGCGTATCGCCGCGCCGGGAGTCATGGCGTTGGAGAATGCCTGAAATGGCTGCTTTTCGGAGAATAATTGAAAGGCTTCGCGTCCTCTCGGACAGGTACCGGGTTCCCGACTTCGAGAAGATGAAGGAAGCCGAGCCACCCCTCCGAGAAGAACTTTTTAGCATCACTCAGTTGGAGAGCCACGCCCGAACGCTGGCGGCCGGACACCAGTTGGACTCGCGACCCGGGCGCGAGTTGTTTTTGCGCCGTCTGCAAGAGAATGAAAACGTCATCCGAGAGGCATACGAGCACGTGGCGGAGACTGTCCGTAAAGGCCGCACGGTCGCCCCGGCGGCGGAATGGCTGCTGGACAACCACTACCTGATTGAGGAGCAGATTGACCAGATCCGCCTGAATTTTCCGCCAGGGTACAGCCGGCAACTTCCACGCTTGACATCGGGATCGTTACGGGGTTTTCCCCGAATATATGATCTGGCGTTGGATCTGGTGTCCCATACGGATGGGCGAGTGGACATCGGGAACATCTCGCATTTCATCCGGTCCTACCAGAGCGTCAGTCCTTTGAAACTGGGGGAACTGTGGGCCGTTCCGATCATGGTCGGCTTGGCGCTCATCGAGAACCTTCGTCGCGTCTCGAACCGGATCGTCTGGCGGCGGCGACAGCAGGATTGGGCCCTGGACTGGTCGCAACAGTTCCTTCGCGCTGTTCAGAAGGATCCCAAGAGCCCGATCACGGTGCTGGCGGATCTCATCCGTTCCCATCCGCCGATGTCCGCTCCCTTCCTGGCCGAACTTACAGCCAACCTGCAGGGGATGCACCCGGCGGTTGGATTGGTGATCAACTGGGTCGAGCAGGAACTCTCAGAACGAGGGCAGACCCTGGAACTGATCCATCAGGCTGAAAGCCACGACCAAGCCGCCGTCCATGCATCCATCAGCAACAGTATCACGAGCCTGCGGAACCTCAGCACGATCGACTGGAAGGATTTCGTCGAATCCCTCAGCGCCATCGAGGCCGTCCTTCGCCAGGATCCTCAGGACGTGCATGCCCGGATGGATTTCGGCTCCCGCGACGTGTGTCGCAGGGAAGTGGAAGACCTGGCGCGGAGAAGCGGCAAGGAGGAAACTGCCGTCGCAGAGATGGCCGTTCACCTGGCGACGGAGCGGCAACCCGCCCCAACCTGGCGGGCCGATCCGCGCGGGGGAACGGTCGGCTACTACCTCACCGGCAAAGGTCGGCTGGAACTCGAATCTCGGATCGGTTATCGGACAAGCCTGCACCGGCGAGTGGGGCGTCTTCTCGGCCGTCGGGCACTGGGGGTATATCTGGCGGCCATCGGGCTGCTGTTGGCTACACTGAG
>JAPLMO010000203.1 GCA_026386995.1 Planctomycetota bacterium
GGACCTGATCTTCGGCGCCGGCCTTGGCATTGTGATCGGCCACAGTGTCGCCAAGGGCGAATTGCCGCAGCTTGGCGGCTTCGCGGTCCTTCCGTACGCCGGCGAAGACGCCGACACGCTCGGCGTCATGCTGATGAAGCAGTGGTGACGACTTGTTTGAGCCTGCCGATTCGGGCCCGCGGCGCGTAAGTGTGTGGCGGCGCGAGGAAAAGGGGGCTGCACCCGTTTCCGGCTTTATGGAAACGGGGGCTGTCCCCTTTTCCGGCAGGGCAAAGGGGACAGTCCCCTTTGCCGCACCAGCGCCGCAATCGCCCGGTTGGCCGGCGCTGCCACGCCGCAGCCCTCGGCCATGGCGATAATCGCGCCGTTGAGATAGTCGATTTCCGTCTGGCGCCCCGCCTCCAGGTCCTGAAGCATCGAGCAGCGGTTGTCGGCGGTCCCCCTGGCGGTCTCCAGCGTCGCCTCCATCGCACTCGGGTAGGGCAGCGCGATGCCGCGCGCCCGCGCGACCGCCTCGCCTTCCGCGGCGACGCGAGCGGCCAGCGCCCGCAGCGTCGGCCGCGCGGCCACCTCGCCGTTCGTCACGCCCGCCAGCGCAGCGACCGGGTTGATGGCGGCGTTGACAATAAGTTTTCCCCACACAAGGGGCGTCATGTCGGCCTCGACGCGCGGCTCGTAGCCTGCCCTGCTCAGCAGGTCCGCCACCGCACGGATCGTGTCATCGGGTCCGCGGCCCTCATGCCCCAGATGCGTCCGCAGAATGGCGACCTGGTTGACCTCGCCCTCGCGTACAAAGTTCGCCCCCTGGTACGACACGGCCGTGATGACGTTGGTTCCCGGAATCGCCGCCGCGACCTCCTGCGTCACTCCAAGGCCGTTCTGGAAGCACACGATCGGCGCCCGGCCGATCCAGGAGGCCGCCGCCGCGGTCGCCGCACCGGCCGCGTGCGCCTTGGTCGCCAGGAACACCAGGTCCGGCGGGGCGTCCGGCTCGGTCCTCGCGGGGATAAGCGATTGCAGGTCGCCGGTCGGAGTGTGGATGCGGATCGGCCTCGCGCTCAGCCGCGCGGCACGGGCGGGCCGGTGGTCGATGAGCGTGACCTTCGGCCCGCCGGGCGCCAGCGCCAGCCGCACCACCAGGCAGCAGCCGATGGCGCCGGGACCGATGACGGCAACGTGCTTGAAGCCTGTGGTCATTGGAAGGTAACCTCGACCTTACGGTCGAGGCTCGAACAGGTTCGGCTCGATGGTCGGCGTTTTCGAGCCCCGAGCGTAGTACCACCGAATTATCGCACATCTTGGTATCGGGTGCCACGGCTGCGCAGTTTGCAGCCGTGCGTCCCCGTTGCCGACCACGGTCGCCTAGGCGACCGTGGCACCCACAGATTCAGTCCTGAAAGGCTACGAGCGTAATCTCGGGGGCACGCCCTCACGCCCCGCGCCTACGGATGCGCCTGCATCTGGGCATCGCCGCCTGCGGCCGGGTGTTTGACAGGCGCCGGGATGCGGACCGTCACATCGCCCAGGACGCGGGCCGTGCAGGCGCTGCGGATGGCCGGCCCCGCCTTCAGTTCCGCCAGCAGTTCGCGTTCGCCCTGCGTGACGGGCGAAAGGTTCTTGGCCCCCGCGGTGATCTCAACGCAGCAGTTGCCGCACTCGTGGCGGCCCTCGCAGAGTTCGCCGATGAAAAAATCGTCGGGCACCATCTCGGCCGCTTCGTCCGCCGTCGCCAGCAGACTGGTCCCGCGAGGCACCTCGAGGCGGATGTCGTAAGGCAGGAACGTGACTTGTGGCATGGGTCCCTCTACAGGTTCTTCTCCATGATGCGGACGTAAGCCCGCTCGTACAGGTCCTGAATGTGCGTGCCGACCATCTCCTTATACTTCTGTTCGCGGATTTCGTCTTCCAGGGCCGCCTGCACTTCGATGAACGGAACGGTGCGGGCCTCGTGCCGCTCGAGGGCCTTGACGATGTAGAAGGCTTCGTTCGTCTCGACCAGCGGGCCGATCGCTCCGGCCGCAAGCGTAAAGAGCGCGTCGTCGACGGCCTTGATGCGGAACGAGCCGCGGCCCACGAGGCCCCAGTCGCCGCCCTTGTCGCGCATCGGGTCTTCGCTGTAGCGTGCGGCAAGTTTGGCGAAGTCTTCTCCGCCCTTGGCCCGCTCGTGGGCGGCGCGCGCCAGTGCCCGGGCGTTCTCGACACTGGCCGAGTTGCTCTTCTTGATGAGGATCAGGGCCAGCCGCATACGCTCGGCCTGCTCGTACCGTTCGGGCCGGACGCGATTGTAGTACTCCAGCAACTCGCTGTGGGTCACTTGGACGGTCGGGGCGACCTTCTCGCGCAGGTATCGCTGGACGAGGAGGCGTTCGCGCTCGCGCTGTTTTTCTTTTTCGAGCGACGAGCCCTGCTTGACAAGGCGGTCCTCGAGGGCGTGGATGCTGCCGGCCTCGCTCGTCATGTTCTTGATGCTCTGCCCGATGACCGCCTCGACCTGCTTGCGCTCATCTTCCGTCAGTTTCGCCTTGGCTTCCTGCACGACCAGACGGACGCTGATGGCCTCGCGCAGTTTCATGTCGACGACGCTGCGGCACTGGCTCTCGAACGCCTCCGGCGACAGGTCCTTCCGCCACTGCTCCATCTGCGCCCGTAGCGGCCCGAGGATGTCCTCGCGCGTGATGACCTCGCCGTTGACCTCGGCCAGCACCGTGTTGACCAGCCGCGGCGCGGCCCCGGCCGAGCCGGGCACAAGAACCGGCGGCCGGCCCTGCGTCACAGGCAGGCCGGCGTCATCGAGTTTGGCGTCGAAGTTGGCGGTCTCGTCCGACCGCATCGCGTTCGGGCGCGGCACGGGCGGCGGCGGAGAGGCCGGTTCCCTGACGCGGGCCACCGGCGCATCGGCCGCACGCGCGGGGCTGATCTCGCTGCTCGGAACGTCGCTGCCGTTGCCGCTCGGCGCGCTCGGAGCGGCCATGTGCGGCGAAAGCGGCCCGAGCGCGGAGGCTCCCCCGCCGCAGCCGGCCGCCAGCGCCGCCGCCGCCAGCATCAGGGGAATCCATGACCTCTTCACAAGAGTGCCCTCACGCCGAATCCGACAGCGCAACTTCCCTATTGTGCGCGGCGGTTCTCCTGAACCGCCGCGCGAATGGCCGGCCACCGGCGCGTTCACGCTGCGCTCTTGCGCGGCGGGTCAGGAGACCCGCCGCGCAAATCGTAGTTAGAGGCGCTTGCCATTACGTAGGGGTGAGGCATTGCGACCGGCCATTCTATTTCTTTGCCGAAAACGGAGCAAGCGCCTTCTTCAGGAGCGCCAGCGCCCCGGCCGCCCCGCGGTCCTCGCGCAATCGCCAGGCCACCGTGTGCGGGTCCAGGGCGCGGACCACCCCGGCGTCGCGCACTTCGGGATCGGCCGCCTTGCTGAAGAGCGGACCCAGGACGGCCACGTCTTCCAGCGTCATCATGAGGTCCGCCCCCTTGCGGTGGATGGACCTGAGGCCCGCCCGGCCGCCCAGCACGCGGACCTCTTCCAGGTCCACCAGCCGCCGCACCTCTTCCGGCAGCGGGCCGTACATGTCGGCGATCTCCTCGGCCACTTCCACCAGGCGCTGGGCCGTGGCCGCGCGGCGCAACTGGCGGTACAGGGCGATCCGCTGCGTCTCGGTCGGCACGTACGCGTTGGGGATGAAGGCCGCCAGTTCCAGTTGCACGTCGGCGCGGCGGACCTCCTCTATTTTCTCGCCCTTGGCGCGCTTGACGGCCACCTCCAGCAACTGGCAGTACATCTCGTAGCCGACGGCGGTGATGTGGCCCGACTGCTCGGCCCCGAGGATGTTGCCGGCGCCGCGAATCTCCAGGTCCCGCATGGCGATCTGGAACCCCGCCCCGAGTTCCGAGTACTGCTCAATGGCGTGCAGTCGCTTGGCCGCCGCGGGCGTCGCGGGCCGGTCCTCCGGCAACAGGATGTAGCAATACGCCCGGTGCTTGTATCGCCCCACGCGGCCGCGCAACTGGTGCAGGTCCGCCAGGCCGTAACGGTCGCCGTCGTGGATGAACATCGTGTTGGCTCGCGGCACGTCGAGGCCGGACTCGATGATCGTGGTCGTCACGAGCACGTCGACCTTGCCGGCGAAGAACCGCAGCATCCGGTCTTCCAGTTCGTGCTCGTTCATCTGGCCGTGGGCCCACTCGATGCGGGCCTCGGGCACAAGCAACGCCACCCGCGCGGTCACCTCGCGGATCGTGCGGATGCGGTTGTGGACGAAGAACACCTGCCCATCGCGGGCCAGTTCGCGCCGGATCGCCTGGCGGATCTTCTCGTCGTCCCACGGGCAGACCTCGGTGCGGACCGCGCGGCGGTCCTGCGGCGGCGTCGAGAGGCTCGAAATGTCGCGGATTCCCAGGAGCGACATGTGCAGCGTCCGCGGAATGGGCGTGGCCGTCAGCGTCAGCACATCGACCATTTCGCGCATGTGCTTCAGGCGCTCCTTGTGCTCCACGCCGAACCGCTGCTCCTCGTCCACCACGAGCAGGCCCAGGTCCGCCGGCGCAACGTCCTTCTGGAGCAGCCGGTGCGTGCCGACGAGGATGTCGACCTGCCCGTTCTTGAACCGCTCGACGACCTGCTTCTGCTCGGCCCGCGTCTGGAACCGGCAGAGCATCTCGACGACCACCGGGTAGTCGGCCATCCGCTCGCGGAACGTCTTCAGGTGCTGCTCCGTCAGGACCGTCGTCGGCACGAGCACCGCCACCTGCTTGCCCCCCTCGACCGCCTT
>JAPLMO010000142.1 GCA_026386995.1 Planctomycetota bacterium
ATTTCTTTCCGCTGCCGCAGGGGCACGGATCGTTGCGGCCGACACTCGCCGGCGCCTCAAGAGGAACGACCCAATCGTCCGGCGTCTCGTCGATTTCCCGGTACTCGATTGGCGGAGCGCCTGCGCTCCCCAGGCAGAGCCTGATAAGTTCGGCCGCCATTTCGGCATTCTCTTCCCTCGTCATTCCCGACTCGTCCTGCCGGGCCTTGGCCATTTTCTCGATGTAACGGGCCACCTCTTTCATTGCGTCCAGGTCAACCGGAAGCCCCGCGCCGGTTGTCATGATGAAATCCTCGAACAGAATGACCCTGGATGCCAGGGTCCGCCCGACAGCGGCGACCAGGCTGAAATTGACGTCGGCCAGGAAGTATTCGCGGTCCTGGAAGATGTCCAGAACGCGGGTCCCCACGCCCTTCACGACTTCCTCCACCCGGAACAACGAGAAGAACGTCCGGCGCATCGCAGCCAGCAGGACTTCCTCATCCGAGCCCGGCGCCGGCGCCTGCTCGGCCACATAACGGTCCACGGCGTTTTTGCCGTCCTTGAAGCAACCGTGAATAGCGTGATCGAAAAGCACGCACGCCTGGTCCTCGTTGTCGAAGACAAGCGTGCCGCGTACCCAGAGGCCCAGTTTCCTGCCGGCCGCCTCAATGCCCTCTTTGGGAACGTACTCGGGCAGACAATTGTTGAGTTCGCGGCCGAGGCTCCGCATCCGCTTGTACCGGGCCAGAATATCGTCATAGTTTGCCGCGGGCATCGCTCACGTCTCCTCGTCATCATCTTCTTCGTCGTCGTCGAGGTCGGGATACTGCGGCGGGCTCTCGCCGACCATGGCCGTAATCCGGGGATACTTGCCGCTGCCGGCCTCCTCGCGTATGGCCACAACGTTGATCTGGTGCCACCAGTCGTCGCCGAAATCGAACCAGTACACAAACGCCTCGCCCTCCTTCAGTCCGAGGTCGTCGAGGGTCGTGCCGCTCACCGTGCCGGCGGCCTCCGGGTCGTCAAGCAGTTCGCTGAACATGCCGGCAAGCACATACCGCCTGGCCTTCGGGTCATGCGTCCGCTTGCCGCCCACCTGGAACTCGTACATGTGCCCGTCAAAGCGGTTATAGGCCTTGAAGATCGCCTCGTGGAGTTGTTCGAGCGTCTGATCGCCGCGAATCAGGATCGTCCGGGCAACGACGGGGTTCGCCTTGACGAACGCCTCCGTGACGAAGCCGCTCAGCAGGCCGACCTCCAGTTCATAGATGCGCCGGCTCTTGGCGGCAGGCACCCTGCCCATTCGTTTACGTTCGGCCATGTTCCGTCCTCCCAATTTGAGCGGAGATTATAACCAACGGCTACATGAGATGTCAGACACTTTTTTTCAGCGTGTCACCCGCACCAGGTACCACGTCGTTGCCGGATTGCCGAGGGGGAGCAACCAGAAGTAATGCAGCCCTTATCCCGCGCGGCGAGGGCATCAGCCCGGCGGATGGAAGACTTGGGACATCCTACAGCCTCATCGCCCTTTTGAACGCTTCGAGCGGATCGACGCCGCATGCCTTGGCCCATCGGATGAACTCAGTCACATCGACTCGACGGTTGGCTACCTCGCAGTTATGAATCCAGGACTGCGGTTTTTCCACCTTAGACCCGAGTTGCCGTTGAGTCATCCCCGCCTCTTTACGCATGGTGCGCAGAAGAATCGGAAGTGGAAGGTACTGCGGGTCGTGTTGGGCCTTCGGTGCCATGCCAAAATCATAAGCAACTGGCCTCTTGACACGAGTTCCGTGTCAGGCGTAAAATCGCCATCGAAGAGTCTGGGACACCGGGAATGGGCTTGCCGAAACGCCAAGAGGAGTCAGGATCATGGCAACTGCTGATGGCTGTCGCCAGTAGGGAGTCATCTGGAAAACGTCAGGTTATGGGGCTTGCAATGACCACTCGCTTTTGCGGTTTCGTTGCCTGGGCTGCGATCCTGGGCTTGGGTCTTGGAGCCGTGGTGAGGCCGCCTGATCTACACTTGGGACCGTCTTTGTGAAGGAGGCTGCCATGAGGCTGTTTCTGGCCGTAATCGGCGTGTGCCTGGTTATGTGGGGCTGTGATAAGAAGGCCAAGGACCAGACACAGGGGATGGCAGACGTGGAAATCTGGAAGGGTCTATATGCCAGGGAAAAGGCCGACAAAGAAAAATTACAGTCGTCATTTGATGCCGAGAGGGCCGCTAATGCGAACTTGGAAAAGAAACTACAACCGGTTCAAGACCAGGCCGACCGCCTGAAGATCCAGTTGCTAACTGAGCGAACCGCCGCCGCACGGGAAATCGCTAGACTGAAGAGCGAACTGGGTGGGGCCAAGAGCGCTGCGATTGCCCTGGCAGATCTGGCGGAAAGCGGCACGTCGGCGAAATCGCCAGTCAACGGCAAGCCCGCGCCGGCGTCGGCGACAGACATCGCCAACGCCGAGAAAGCAATCGCCGATCTTGAAGACCGTTTGGCCGAATTGCAAGGGAAGGTAGGGCTGGCGAGAAACAAGGTCGCTAACTTTCAGAAGGCTCCGGTTAGCGTACCACTGTCTCCTCCGGACGGGCACGGTTCGGACAAGTATCATTATTGGGGTTACACCTCGGGCGATTTCTCCAGCGAATTCCATAAGCAGGAGGCCATCCGCGAGGCGAGAGGGGAACTCGTGCCCCTTGAGATTGAATTCAAAAAGACCCAAGATGCTTTGGCAAAGGCGAAACTGAACCTAGCCAAGATGAAGGCGACTGGAAAAATAAAGTAGCCGAACATGTCCATTGGGGAGAAATGATTGGCCAGGTTCATTAAGGACACACGAATCGGAGCAATATGGCCGGCCGCTATCGGCTGCGCACGGGCGATTACCGGCTGCAATTTCGCGTGCAAGGCCTGACGGTGATCGTGGAGAAGATCGGACACCGCAACAGGTTCTATGAGTGAGGGTAACCCCATGACCGTAAAGATTCTCGAACTGGCCGGCAAGCGATACGCGATCCTGCCGGAGAAAGTTTTTAAGCGTCTGGCGGCCCAGGCCGGCGAGGGCGGCTGGCCGAAGATTCCCAGGCCCGATGCCCAGGGCGAATACCCCGCCGTCGAGTATGCCCGCGCATCGCTGGCCCGCAAGATCATCAAGTCCCGGCGCGCCGCGGGGCTTTCGCAGGCTGAACTTGCCCGCCGCGCCGGGATTCGCCCCGAAACACTGAATCGGATTGAAAAGGGAAGAACGACCCCCGATGTGGCTACGATTGCCAAGATCGATCGCGCCTTGGAAACGGCCCCCGGTAACGACGAAACATAGAGCAGTTCACGCTTGCTTGTAGCACTTCGCGCGGCGGGCAGTCCTGCCCGCCGCGCGGAATGTCGACAGGCGGCGCGGTGGGCAAGACTGCCCACCGCGCACACACTCGCTACAGTCAAGCGTGAACTGCTATAGCCCGCGGCAAAGGAAAAGGTGCCTGACACGTTTTTTCGTCGGCATCACTATATGCCGTCCAGTTCGACTATCTGGACGTCAAACATCTGAGCGATAGCCTTGTGATCTTCGCGGAGATTGACTGCGCCCGGCCCTCGAAGCTGCGGAAATACAACTGCGGCCTGACAGTTCCGGGGTTCAAGGTCGAATTTTTCAAACCAGAAATAAAGGTCTTTCGCTGAACGCACAAAGTGCCGGTACAGGACGGCCTGGGTAATGCCATGTCGGTAGTATTCACCCTGCCCACCTGAACTCTCCTTGAGTTCCAGTACCCAGGGCTTCTTCCCGATCTTGCCCAGAACGTCTATGTACCGGGGCCGGTTGCCAACTGACCACAAGGTGGGGAACTGGAAGGGCGGGCGGTCCTGAGGTATCACTGGCTCAACCAATCCGATCCCCTTGATAATTACCGGCGTGACTTTGCGCAGGATTCGCGATTCCAAATAGTGTTCGCGTTCAACACCGCCAAGGCCACAATCACACTGCCTGTCTACCGCCAACTTTTCGACTAACTGGACGGCCTCCTGAATTTGGCCCTCCCCGAAGCCCCTCTCCTCCTCTCCATCAGCAAGTTTAGCCAGGCAAATGAATCTTTGCCGCGCCTTGCTCACATTGCCTGTGATCCCGGGCTTCCCGACACTGAAGACGATCTTGCTGACTTTGGGTGCGAGTTTGCATACTTCAAGGCCTTCTACTCTGCCCGAGAAGCCTTTTTCCGTAACGTTGCGATACCATCTGAATGAGGGAGCATTACACTTAGCAAGATTCTCGAGCTCTTTCGCCAGTTCCGGAAGCGGTTCTTTCTCACGCATTAACAGATCATCTTTCCACTTGGAATTCTTGACGGCAAAATCCGGAACTACCAGGTCGGCCGGCTTGTCATCCTTCATTACCCGGAGATTCTTTGGCTCGCCTTCGTTGAGGTAGAAAAAAAGTGTGGAGATGGCGTCCTCAACCAACTGGTCGTTCTCCCCTCCGCTATAGAAACGAAACGTCAACTCCTGGTTCTCCTTGCCAACCTGCCTTCGCCAATGCAGGGCATCCACAAAGGCGTCAATCTGCTCTTCCGGCGTCCGGTCGTTACCCACCGCAACCAAGTTTTGGCGCGGCACTCGGATCACGTAGCCGGCGATGCTGTGTTCTTTGTCGTGGGTATTCAGTTCATCTTGGGCGAATTGCCCCTTCAGGTAATCGGTGCTGTCGTTCTTACTCATGTTCTGACTCCTCTAGTGATTCCCTTTAGACTGTCCACCACTGTCCGTCTTCCTTTTGTTCCACGTTGTCGAAGTACTGCCCGTACTGTCCAGGCTCGAACGAGTGAATCGGCACCAGCATCCTTGGCGCCAGCGCCTTCGCCAACCGCTTCAGATCCTTGATCGGCGCATGTCCGGAAGTGTGACAGTGGGTCATCGGAATGCCGTGTTGCTCAAGCCAGGCCAGGAAGCGCTGCTGGTAGTCCTCCTTGAGGTAGCCGCCCCAGAGCGAGTAGATCATCCGGGCGTCGGCGAGGCATTCCGCTTTTTCCAGGTCCTTTTTCATCGACGGCCGGATCAGCATCACCGATTTCCCCGCTTCGTCGGCGAGGTTCTCGGGGTAGATACGCGCTGTCTTGAAGGACGCCGCCAGGTCGAACAGTTTCTTACGCCTGATTGTCTGCTTCTGCGTCCACGGCAGGAAGACGCGGAAGCCGGCAAACTTCAACCCCGGCTGCGGTAACTTGGGGTTGCCAATGGCCCGCAGGACGCTGGCCGTATACATGTCCACGATGAGTTGCTTCTTCACGTGGCGGGCCGCGCGGTAGATCGTGACGAGCCGGTCGATGTTCTGGCCGGAGCACCAGACCAGCGACAGCCCCTTGGCCTCGGCGAAGAGTTGCTCGAAACGCTTCTCCAGTTCCGCCTCTGTCGGATACTCGTTATCCTCGCCGGTCCGGCCAATCGTGGAGCCTTCCATCAGCAGGACATCGACATTCTTTGGCGGATGGGCCACCAGGCGCTCGAACAGTTTGCCCTTTCGGCCGTGGGCGCGGAGGTCGCCGGAGTAAAACAGCCGCCGGCCGCCCGCCTCCACCAGGATGGCGTAAGCGTCATAGGCGGAGTGGTCCATCAGGAACGGCGTGATCGTGAACGGTCCCATCGCTATCGGCGTGCGGTCCTGCAAGGGAACGGTGTTGCCCAGGCGTATCTCACCGGGGACAAACACACTGGCCGCCTTCAGGATCTTCTCTGCCGCAGACCCGATCAGGATCGGCGCTGCGGGCGGGAGTTTGTAGGCCAGCCCGTAATGGTCCAGATGCGGATGCGAGATCACCACCCCCAGTAGCGCCGGGTCGGCCTCCGCGAATCCCGTCGCCGGCGGCAGCGGCTCGTCGGCCGCCTCGGCGTCCAGCGGCAGGCCGATGTCGAGGACGATCCTCTTGCCCTGCGCCTCGATCTCGACGCACGTGCCTCCGATTTCGTGGGTCCCTCTGTGAATGCAGACGCGCATCGTTGACTCCGTGTTGCCGGTCCGATGTCAGTCAACAGCGTGGGTGCGGAGCACCCACCCTACATGACGGTCGCCGACGGGTGCTCCTGTAGCGGTTGCGTCCGCACGATGACCGAGTAGATGAACGGGTACGCGTGCTGAAGGTGCCGACAGTAGCGGAGCCACTCGGCGGTCAAGTGGCCGCAGACGCGCTTGACGTCGCCGACGAGGTGCTCGCGGTCGGACTCAGGCAGGCCCTCCAGCGTCGGGCGGGCCGCGAGTTCCTCCGCGAGGTGCGAGATTGACCACAGAAGGTCCGTGAACCGCTCGTGCTCCAGCAAATTCGGGTTCGCGAGGAGCAGCACGATCAGGTCGCGTTTGGCGGCAAGGGCATCGCGGAGGGCCGCAAGGTCCAGCCGCGCGGGGTCCACCTGCCACGGCGTTTCGGCGGCGTACGCCAGGGCGCGGCGGAAGTCTTCGGCCTTCCAGTCGGCTCGCACGCCGAGCATGCGGCTCACCTCGTCGCGGTTCGCCAGGCCGCGCGCAAGGTCGCCCAGCAGGCGCGTGCCCAGTTCGGTGAAGAACACGCCGATCACCATGTTCATCTTGTGCAATCGCTGGCGGCGATCGCGCCGGGCCAGCAACCCCTCGATGATGATGCCCACCAGCAGGACCTGGATCGGCAGGAAGGCCATGTCGAGGAGGGTATAGAAGACCATTTCGCGGACATTTTCGAAGAGCACGTAGATCACGGCGTACGTGGCCGCCGAGGCCGCCACCAGGGCAATCGCCAGCACAAGGAGGCCGCCGTAACGTTTCAGCATGAACGACTCCCGGGCAGTACGCACTTGCCATACGCGTGTACCCCGCGGCTCCCGCCGCGGGCTCGAACGGCACACCTCGAACAGCACAGGCTCGAACGGCGCAACTCATGCCCTACTTCGGCACGAGGTACGCCAGCACCTCCGGCAGGCCCTTGCGGATCATCATGATGGCGATGGCGGCAAGGATGAGGCTGGCGACCTTCGAGACGGCCCGCGAGCCGGCCGGGCCAAGCAGGCGCGTCAGGGTGCCGGCGCCCATGAAGATCACGCCCGCGATGCCAATGTTGACCACCACGGCGGCCAGCGTCTCCCACAGGCCGAAGACGCCCGTCAGCATCAGGGCCATCGTGAGGGTGGCCGGGCCGATGATGAGTGGCGTGCCGAGTGGCACGGCGCCGACCGTGTCGGGCATCTTGCGGTTAAACTTCGCCTCGGTCACGAGGTCCATCGCGGCAATGACGAAGAGGAGCACGCCGCCCGCCACCTGGAAGTCGCCCACGGTGATGCCCATCAGGACAAAGATCGACTTGCCGAAGAAGATGAACGCGACGGCCACGATGAAAGCCGTGAGGATCGACTGGCGCAGGACCCGCCGCCGCGTGGGCGGTTCCATGCCCTCCGTCAGGCCGATATAGAGCGGCAGGACGCCCGGGGCGTCCACCGCAAAGAAAATCGGCACAAAGGCCAGCAGGAAGTTCGTGATGTGCTCGACGAACCAATCGCCCACGGGTGTCCCCTTTCCCGTCCCTGTCAACCGCCGGCCCGCCGGCGATTAGCGCCGGACGCCACCACGATACCCGAAGGGGCTGGGCGAAGCCACAGGTTTTGGCAGTGTGTGCTAACAACTTCTTGTGTTCGGCGGCCCCGGTGACTATCCTCTGGGCGGTCGCACGCGGGGTTCGCTATATGGTCTACTACATTCTCCGGCGTCTGGCGTATTTCATCCCGACGCTGATCGCCATCTACACCGTCGCGTTTTGCCTGATACACGCGGCGCCGGGCAGCCCGTTCGCCCAGGAGAGGAACCTGCCGCCCGAGGTCCTCGCCGCGCGGCAGGCGGAGTACAACCTCGACAAGCCCCTCATCGTCCAGTACGGCCTGTACGCGTGGAACCTCGTGACCCTGAAGGGCCACACGTCCATGCGCTACCCGGACCGCAACGTGATCCACGACATTCTGGCCCCGGCGTTTCCGGTCAGTCTGAGTTTGGGCATCTTCGCGCTGGGGGTGGCGGTCGTTGTGGGGACTGCGGCCGGCGTGGTCAGTGCCGCAAGGCCGAGGTCGGCGGCCGATTACGCGGCTATGACCGGGGCGATGATCGGCATCAGCCAGCCCTCGTTCGTCGTCGCCAGCCTGCTGATGTTCCTGTTCGCGTTTACCCTGAGGTGGCTGCCCGTAGGCGGATGGGGCACCCCGAGCCAGATCGTCCTGCCGGCCATCGCGCTGGCGGCCCTGCCGGCGGCGTACATCGCGCGGCTGGTGCGGACGGGAATGCTGGAGGTCCTCTCGGCCGATTTCATCCGGACCGCCCGGGCCAAGGGCCTGGCGGAGTGGCGGGTCCTGGCGGACCACGCCCTGCCGACCGCGTGGCTGCCGGTCCTGGGGTACCTCGGCCCGGCGGCGGCGAGCATCTTCACGGGCTCTTTCGTCGTTGAGAAGATCTTTGCCATCCCCGGCATCGGGACGTTCTTCGTCGATTCGGCGCTGCACCGCGACCATCCGCTCATCCTGGCGACAATCCTCCTGTACGCCGTGCTGCTCGTGGTCTTCAACCTGCTGGTGGACATCGGCTACGCGTGGCTGGACCCGAGGATCCGGTATGAGTAGCATCCAGGCCAATCCGCCGCAGGCCGCCGCAGCGCAAGCCCTGCGTCCGGCGCTGTCGCCCCTGGCGCTGGCGCTCAGGCGGTTCCGGCGCAACCGCCTAGCGCTGGCGGGCCTGGTGATACTTGCCGTGCTCGTGGCCGCAAACCTCGCGGGCCTTGCATGGAACACTATCGAGGCGGCCCGCGGACAGCCCGAGCCGTACCGCACCCCCCTGCCCGGCCTGCATCCCCAGCCGCCCAGCCTGGCCAGCCCGTTCGGCACGGACCCGCTGGGCCGCGACATGCTCGCCCGGACGCTGGTGGGCGGGTGCGTGTCGCTTGGCGTCGGCCTGGCCGCGGCGGTCATCAGCATCCTCCTCGGCACCCTCTGGGGCGTGACGAGCGGCTACGCGGGGCGCAGCGTCGACACCGTCATGATGCGCATCGTCGACGTCCTCTACGGCCTGCCGTACATCCTCCTGGTGATCCTCCTCCTGGTCCTGTTTGCCGAGCAGACGACGGCCGTGCGCATGGTGGTGCTCTTCATGGCGATCGGCAGCGTGTCGTGGCTGACGATGGCCCGCGTCGTGAGGGGGCAGGTGCTGGCCCTGCGCGAGTCGGAGTTCGTGCAGGCGGCACGGGCCCTCGGGTCGGGCAGCGGCCGGATCATCTTCAAGGAGATGTTGCCGAACCTGACCGGCACGATCCTCGTCTGCGCGACCCTGACGGTGCCTCTGGCGATCCTCCAGGAATCGTTCCTGTCGTTCCTCGGCCTCGGCGTCCCGCCGCCGCTGGCCTCGTGGGGCACGCTCGCCTCGGACGCCATCGAAGCGATCAACCCCGTCGAAACATACTGGTGGCTGCTCGCGTTCCCCTGTAGCGCGCTGGGGGCGACGCTGCTGGCCCTGAACTTCGTCGGCGACGGCCTGCGCGACGCCTTCGACCCGCGGGCGAAGTGAGTGCTGCTGTTGCCCGATTGCCGTTCATGTGATGGGCACGCCGTTGCATGTGCGACGCTCCTCAGCGCCAAGCCAACCGTAAAGGGAGTAAAACTGCGGCGGATGGCGGACGGCTGATTCGAGGTTTCACCCGCCTCCACGGAACCTTCGGGAGATCACCGTCGCTTCTTCCGGCCCCTGCCCTTGCACCCTACCTCGGCTTTCGCACAGCCTAACGAACGGCGAACACAATTTCGGTGGACCAGTTTAGAAGGCGTGCGCTTGCCGCACGCCTTCTGTCCATCCGCAGTTCCTGGCGCCGGGGCTACTCCTCTTCCAGGATCACCCGAAACCCGACGTTGAACACGGGCTGGTACGGCACGTAGGCGAGTCGGAAGGAGGAGGTGCCGCGCTTGGGCCGGTCGTACCACGAGCCGCCGCGCACAACACGCCGGCCCTCCACGGACGGTTCGTTCCAGCCGTCCTCGCGGCAGGGATAGGGCCGGTACACGGAGCGAGTCCACTCCCAGACGTTGCCGTGCATATCCTGGAGTCCCCACGCGTTGGGCTGGTAGAGGCCCAGGTCAGCCGACACGAAGCTGCCGTCATTGAAGCGATCGTCCTTGGGGACCCAGTCGTCGTACTTGTTCGGCTTCGGAACCACACGGACATCCACATAGGTGTCCAAAGCGAACTCGCGGAGCTTGGCATCGCCCAGGTTGGCATACTTGGAGAAGTCCGTATTCAGGTCGCCGTAGAAAAAGGGCGTGGCCGCGCCCGCGCGGCAGGCCCATTCCCACTGGGCCTCGGTCGGGAGGGCCAACTTGTGGCCCGTCTTCCGGCTGAGCCAGCGGCAGAAGTCCATCGCCTGGTTCCACGAGAGCCGCACCGCCGGCTGCTTGGGCCGGTTCAGCGGATAGCCGTGCACGCCGAACTGGTAGCCGTGCATCGGCTCCACGTGGCTGTCGTGCTGCGGGTCGAACCGGGCGAACTGTTCGTTGGTCACCTCGTACCGGCCCATCCAGAAGGGCTTGGCGATCGTCACGCGCGAGGCCGGCTGCTCGTCCGGCGGGCCGTTGGGATCGCCCATGATGAACTCCCCGGCCGGGATGCGGACCAGCTCCAGTTTGGTCGTCTCGTCCAGGTCGATCGTCCGCTGCGCCTGCTCGTTCGGGCCCTGTCGGCGCCGGGCCTCCGCCGCATCAAACGGCCATCCGGGACAGGTGCTCGGCTGCGTGTCCGCAGGCGCCTGGAGAACCACAGGCAAATGGGGCGGAGCAAAACGTGCCGCGGCCAGGATCGCCTCCGGATCGTCGTCCACCCCGGCGTAGCGTTTCAGAAGCTCGCGCTTCCTCGCCGCGACCGGCCTGACCGCTGCCTCTCCGGCGATCTCTGTCCAGGTGCCGTGGTACGGGGTGTTCAGGTCGATCCAGGTGGTGATCCGGTCCAACGCCTCGGCGTCGAGCTTGACGCCATAGTGCCCTTTACGGAGGATCTGCACGAGCTCGGTCGCATCGGCGTGGAACTCCATCGGCGCGAGCAGGTGGATGTCGCTCTCGATCCCCGGCCGGCGGACGAACCGGTGCAGTTCGGCGTACGCCACGGAGAACTTGCCGCCCACGGAGCGGTCCACGTGCCCCGAGATGTCGGAGTTCCAGTCGGTGATTTTCTCGCTGCCGCGGAGGTCGGCGATTGAGGCGCCCTCGGGCCGCGGCTGCCCGTTGTGGCAGCCGACGCAGTAGGCATCCAGCACCGGCTGCACCTCGCGATGGAAGGCAAAGCCGCGGACCGGTCCGTGCCAGGGCTCGATCTCGGATGGCGGCCGGCGACCGGCGAGAATCTGCCGGTTCGGCGGGCCGACATTCTGCTGCTCGTGGCAACCCACGCAGGAGAGCGTCTCGCCCGGCATCGCGGTGAACCAACTCCGCATGAGTTGAAGGGCCTTGCCCTCGGCGTCGAGCGGCTGCACCGCAATCGGCGTGTTGGCCGGTACGCGGAACACGGCCGAGCCGTCCGCCTCGACGGGGACGGTGCCCAGGACGCGCTTGATGTCCCACGGCCCGTCCATGCCGATCGTGCCCAGGAGGCCCCCCATCCCGCGGTAGCTGAAATGGTAGGTGAACAGGCGGAGCCTCTTGACCGTGCCGCGCGGAATTCCTTTCAGCCCGGCGCCCTCATAAACGTCGATCATGTAGACGAGGGCGTCTTTGCGTTTGAGATCGACGCGGTCCACAACAACCGGCGGGACGGGCGTCTTCTGGAGCGGGATCGGCTCCAGGAGCGCATACTCGGGCGACTCCTTGATGAGCAGCATGTTGTCGAAGACGTCCACGAGGTAAATGCCCCAGGCGGCGTTCGGCCCGGGCTTGGCCGACACGAGGAAGTACTTGCCCGCCTCGAGCCCTGTCGAGGGGTCGCTCAACGGGTATGGATGCAGGAACTGCGGCCAAAAGCCGTCGGCCAGTTGATCGCGGATGATCGCGTCGACCTTCTTGCCGTAGCCCGGGATCTCCTGGACCACGCCATCCGCCTCGTGCCGCCCCTGGGCCGGATCGATGATGAGCAGCCGGCCCGTCCGCGAGTTCCCGTGATGCCCGGTGGCGATGCCAACAACCTTGGTCGGGTGGCCCGGAATCGGCCGCGCGTAGAAGAACGCGTTCGGGAAATAGGAGTTGCTGCTCATGTACTCCATCTGGGCAGTGCCGTCCGGGTTCATCTGGAAGAGGCGCCGCGAATGGGCGTGGGGCAGATCCGTGTACTCCCACCGTAGGTAGAGCACCCGGCCGTTGTTGAGGACCGTCGGGCACCAGTTGTGCTCCTGGTCGACGGTGATCTGGCGGATCGAGCCGTCGCGCTCGGCGAGGTACAGGTTCGTCACGTAGGAGGCACCGTAGACGCAGGGCACCCCGACATAGGGGGCCGTGGAGCAGAAGATGATCCGCCCGTCCGGAAGGTAGCAGGCGTCGTAATTATCCACGTCCGGCTCGCGGATAAGCGCGAGTTCTCGCAGGTCCGAGGGTTGCGCCGCGGGCTTCAGCCCATCGAGTTTCAGCTCGTGCACCTGCCACCGACCGTTGGACCCCGGCATGGAGAAGAGCAGCCGGTCGGCATTCGGGTGCAGGTCCACGTCGCCCACGAAGCGGCCGCCCGTGGGCTGGTAAAGCGTGGCCAGCGTCCCCTCCGGGCGGACGGGGGAGAGGACGCAGAGCCGGTTCTCGAAGCCGCTCAGGCCCAAACTGGTGTTTGAGTCCCAGTTGACGGGCAGGCCGAGGTTCCCCGCGCCTCGCTCGATGACGAGAAGGCGGGCGAATCCGAGGAGCGGGTTGTCCAGCAAGGCGTCGGCGCGGAGCTTCGCGAACTCCTCGGCGACCTTGGCGAGCCGCGCGGCAGCACCGGCGTCCTTCCCGCTGGCGACCTCATCGCGAGATGCCTTGAGCGACGCCAGGCGATTCAGGTACTCGCCGCCCTTGGGGTAACGATCGGAGAAGGTCTCGACGAGGTCGCGAATCGCCAGCTCCAGCGATTTCCAGTCCTTGTCGGAGTTGCCGGGCTTTGTCGCCTGCGGGGCGGCATGTGGCTTCACGACGATCTTTTGCCACTGCTTCTCGTCGCCGAGATAGGCGAGGATATTGCCGGTCAGCTGTTCCAGGTTCGCGCGGTGAGCGTTCTCGGCATGGCTGTAGTACGGAAAGCGCCAGCCGAGCACGATCACCCGCCCCTTGCCCAACTGGTACTCGACGAGCGGGTTCTCGGCGGCATAGTTGGCTCGACCCAGAAGCATCCCGGTGGTCGGGCCGCCGGAGCCGAGGAAGTCGGCATAGGCGGGGAGGCCGGCACTGGCGATCGGAATCAGGCCCTCGTCAATCGCGCCGCAGGAAAGCCCGCGGAAGATCGGGTGCTCCTTCTCGACCGGGATCAACTGGGCGAAGAAGTTGTCCTTGGCGCTTGGGCCGCGCCTCGGCTGGGCCGGCTCGATCCCCATCGTATGCACGACCGCCAGCGCCGCTCCAGACAGGAAGAGCCGCCCGCCGTCGGACACGTGCTTGCGGAGCATCGGGAATGACCTGGCGCCGTGAACGGGCGTCTGGCCGCTGGTGTCCCCTTCGTGGTACCAGAGAACGTGGAACTGCTCCAGCGGCATGTCCTGGCCCTTTTCGTCGACGAACTTTCCATCGGAAGGGACGAGGATGAGATTTGCCCCGCTGAGCTTGGTTGCCAGTTCCCATGCGGCCCGCGACTCCGGGCCGAGTTTGTCGGGCGCGGCTGCCGCAGCCATGAAACCGACGGTCGGCGCTGCGGCAACCGCTCCAGGCGCCGCCAGCGCGATCAGAAAGAGTGCCGCCAGGGTGATGGCGAGCCAATTGCTCCAAGGTCTCATGGGCATGTCCGCAGTGGCCCCCTCGTGCCAGGCCGATGTCGACGGCACCAGAATACCCTGAAGTGACCAGCCAATGCAACGGGTCATCGGCCGATACGCGACGGGCCTGCCTGCGACGACCGCCGGGCCAAAGGTCTTCACCGACATTTCCCAGAGGACTGCTCGCTGACAACCACCGTCAGCAATGTTCACGATTCCACCGGCTTGGGCGTTTTGACCAGCGAATTCCAGGTGTCCCAATCCCTTGCGGAGCCCTCCGAACAGCGTCCAAGCCCGCATCCGTGGTCTCGTGAAGACGCGTTTTCCCAGTCGGGGACAGACCGCCTCCGCTGCTCCCGTGCCTCTCCTTCGATTCCGCTGACGGGTAGCGTCATCTTGGCACTACGCCTGGCGGCCTCGGCGCCTGGTCGAGTTCGGCGGAGGTGGCCTTCGCGCCGGAATCCGTCATCTGGTTGTCGCAGATAGCACCCGCCGACACCCGTCACTCGCCCTGCAGACCAAGGATGGAGTTTGCAGGACGCACAACCTCACACCTCTGGCAGCTTCCAGTCTCCGCGGAAGGTCCGCGGTTGGAGCATCGGATTTGCCGCATCGTCGCCGATGAACCGCTCGGCCTTCGGGTCCCACTGAAGATTGCGCCCCTGTTTCACCGCGATCAGCGCCAGTTGGCAAAGGGCGTCGCTGCGTACGGCCGTTTCGATGTCGCAGATCGCGCGCGTGCGTTTCTGGATGGCTTCCACGAAGTTATAGGTGTGGCGGTTGCTTACCGGCAGCGTGATGGGCATCGTGTCGCACTTGTTCTGCGGGTCGCGCAGCAGTTGCTCATCACCGGCCTGGATCTGGCCGCGTTCGACATGCACCCAAGCCGACTCGCCTACGAAGCGGACTCCGTGGCGGAAGCCCGGTGTGCCGTCACTGACAAACGTGACTGGCGTGGCTTGAGCATACTCGAATCGCACCTTCCATCGCACGATAGCGTCAAATCCCCCCTCCTTGGGAAAGATCCCTTCGCCTTCAATCGTCGAGGGGCCGGTATCGTCCGTGCCGTTGCCCCACTGGGCGATATCCAAGTGGTGGATACCCCAGCAGGAGATCATGCCTAACGAGAAATTGCTGATGTTCTCGTGATTGGCGCGATCGATCTTCTCTTCGTGGAACGGCGTCATCGGCGCCGGACCGACCCAATGATCCCAGTTCACGTAGTCCGGCACAGGCTGCGCCGGGAACGGCGGCCGCTGCCCACCGCCGGGCGCGGAGACCTGGATTTCCCGCAGTTTGCCCAAGCGGCCATTGAGAGCCAACTCGCACGCCCAACGGAACTTCAGGTCAGAACGCTGTTGGGTGCCAAACTGAAATACCACCTTCTTCCGGCGCACCGCTTCGCGCACGCGCCGGGCTTCCTCAAACGACATGGCCATCGGCTTTTCGTGATAGATGTGCTTGCCGTGGAGGATCGCATCCAGGGCCGGGATGCTGTGCCAATGCACGGGCAAGGCCATCAGCACCGCGTCGATCGACGGGTCGGCGTTCAACTCGCGGAAGTCGGCGAATACTTTCACGTCCGGCTTGCCATAGGCAGCGGCAATGTGCTGCCGCGCGGCATCGATGTTCCGGCGGTTCACGTCGCAAATCGCCGTGACCCGCACGCCCTCATGTGTCAGTAAGTCTCGCATGTCGTTTTGGCCCTGCGCTCCCACGCCAATCACGCCCAGCGTAATCCTGCCGGAAGGCGGCGTCTGTGCCGCGCTGCCCAGCACGTGGGCGGGCACGATCCATGCCGAGGCGCTTGCGGCAAGCGCGGACTTCAGTAAGGCACGCCGCGTATGATGGGGCGTGTGATTTCCACGTTTCATGGCATTTGTCCTTGTTCTCAAGCCAGTGTGAACGGCGGCAGCGTGACAATTCTCCCGCCGGCCATGGCCGACTCATGGGCGCACAGCCCCACGCAGGTCCAGTTGGCCGACTGCACTGCGTTGGGCCAGGGATCGCGATTGTCGACCAGCGCGCTGACAAACTCGTTGACCAGGTGAGGGTGCGACCCGCCATGCCCGGCGCCCTGGATGAATGAGCGGTGCTCCGCGTCCTGGATCGCTCGCGTGAACCGGCGGATAGGCTCGGGCAGCAGGTGCGCGTAATCCGGAACTTCGATCTGCGAGGGGATTTCCGGCTCCGGCTTCTTGGCCGTGTGCAGGATGTGCGACCCGCCTTCGACGAGCGTCCATTCGAAACTGCGCTTCGTGCCATACACGTCGAAGCTCTCGCGATACTGCCGGGCGGTGTCGTAGAGGAACCGCCAGATGTGGGCCGCAATGTCAGAATCCTTGATCTTGATGTGGCAGGATTCGACTGCAAACGGATTGCCGGATTTCTGCCGGATATCTTCCCGCACCGCCCCGGAGCCTAAACACGAAACGTATTCGGCGCGGCCGTTCATCAGGCCCAGGCAGGGGCTCACCACGTGGGTGGCGTAGTGCATGGGGATCATCCGCTGCCAGTAGTCGGGCCAACCGTCCATGTCCTGCGGATGCGAGGCCTGCAGGTACTGGATCTTGCCCAGTTCGCCTTTCTGGTACATCTCCTTGAGGAAGAGGAACTCGCGCGAGTACACAACCGTTTCGGCCATCATGTATTTCAGGCCCGTCTGGCGGACCAGGTCGACGATCTCACGGCAGTGCTCGACGGTCGTGGCCATCGGCACCGTGCACAGCACGTGCTTGCCGGCCCGGAGCGCCGCGATCGACATCGGCGCGTGGTCGGGAATCGGCGTGTTGATGTGCACGAAGTCCACGCTCGGGTCCGCGAGCACATCTTCGTACCGTGTGTACCGTTTCTGCACGCCAAACGTGTCGCCGATCTGCCTGAGCCTTTCCGCATTGCGTTGGCAAATCGCGTACATGCTGGCGTGGGGGTGGCGTTGGTAGATCGGAATGAATTCCGCGCCGAAGCCCAACCCGATGATCGCAACATTGACTCGTTTCCGGTCCATAACACTCCTCCTGTGTCGGCACGGAGATTCGCGTGCGGTCGCTTGCATGAACGGTCTAATACCACAGCGCGACATAGTCAGAGGTCATGAGGCACACAGCGGTTCAGGCAGCCGAGTTTGATACCCAACTGGTGCAGCCGCCGCAAGGTGTGTCTGCGGTGAGCCTTGCGGGCCTCTCGGTTGCGGCGCTGGTAAT
>JAPLMO010000491.1 GCA_026386995.1 Planctomycetota bacterium
CGCCGTGTCGCCGAAGACTTCGCGACACAACGCGGCGAGCCCGGGATCGTATTCGATCAACTGCGAGCGCAAATGCACATGATTGTGGTCAAAGTCGTTGAAGCGGTTGTGCCCATACCATGCCGCCACACCGACGGCAAAATACTCGTGGTGGTTCACGGACGCGTATTTGCCCTTCCAGAGTCCGGCCTTCATCGCGGCACCGTAGGCGGCCTTGAGCCGCGCGTCGAACGTCGGGTCCACATTCATCATGCCGCGGAGGTGGATATTGTGGGCGAACTCGTGGATGAGGTTGCTCTCCTTGGAATAGGGGTCGCCCGGGTAACCGAGCAGGTTCTCCTCTCCGGTGGAGCAATAGGGGTCGGTCTCGCTGCCGCCGAGGCCTCGGGCGCGCGCGTCCCAATAGTCCTTTGCCGACAAATTGTCGAATCCCGGGACCTTTTCCTCCGCCAGCCAGGTAAACTCCGGCAGGTCGGTGGTATATTCGTTATAGGCCATAACGCAAACCCGCGCCCCGCTCTTGATCATCGCCTCGCGCACCTCTGGGCGTTTCGCGAGCATCTGGTTCACGATGAAAGCGGCCTCCTTGAGGGCGTAGGGGTTCACTTTGGCGGAGGCAACGATGGGAAAGCCGTTGGCGCTGACGGATTGCGTATAGAATGACGGTACGCCATCCCGGCCTCGCGGGTCGAAGCGAAAGCCCTGTACGGGCACCTCGCTGGTCACCGTGGCGGTCGTCTTGTCGTCGCGACCCACGACCTCGAAACGATGCCCGAGCGTCGTGGTAATAACGGTGTTCTTCCCTGGGGCAACGGAACCGTTCGGCACGCGCTCGGTGTCGGACTTAAGCCAGAAAATATCGACGGTATGGCTGCTGCCGTTGATGATTTGCAGTTTGGGGCGCGGTAGTTCGGGCGGGTCAGCGGCGTGTGGGACGGCCACTGGAGCCAGTAGCAGGATGGCGAGCATGAGGATGTCGCTTTTCATCGGTCACCTTACCACAAAGAATACCTGTGCTTCCCAAAAACTCCATCCGCCTTATTCTACAAGCACTTACGTCTCTTGTCTGCCCCGCTCTTCGCCGCTACGATTGAGCCCTTCCAGCCAGAAAGGACGGCCTCACCGTGGGCGTGATACAACTGATCGGCTTCCTGCTTCGGGCACTGCTCGCCAGCCGGGCCGCCCTGGCCATGGAAAACCTGGCCCTGCGCCAGCAACTGGCCGTCCTCGATCAGTCCGTCAAACCGAGTTCTCTCCAACCCGTTCCGAGAAGGTTCTCTGCGCCGAGTTGGCAAAAAACGGTCCCTTTGTGCCGGTCGGCGAACCGATCGCCACTGTGAATTGGTGCAAAGGCGACGCTACACAACAGCGGAAGCTCAAAAACCCACAGGTTTCGACGCCGATGGAGTTTTTAGGAGGGACAGGTGTGACGTAATCGTCTTGGCAAACCTGTGTCATAATCGCGTTGGCACGGCAAACCATGTTGACTGTTCATTGACAACGGTTGCTTCGTGGCTACAATCCGGTCATGGCCGTGTTACTATTGAAAGGGGACTTCATGTCGCGTTCGATCATTCTTGCTCTGGCGGTCTGCATGGTGATCGGCCTGTTCTCGAAGCATGCCTCGGCTTCCGAAGCGGATGACGCGGCCCAGAAGACCTTCGAAACGCTCTATGGCGAGGACTTCAAGCGCGCGGCATCCTCGCGCGACACGACGCCGGCCGTCGCGTTGGCAGCCAGACTGCTTGAGTCGGCAAGGTCAGTCGAGGCGCAGCCGGAACTGATGGCCCTCCTGTGCGCAAAAGCCTGCGAACTGGGCGCGTTGGACCCGAAGGGCTACGAGACGGCGCTGGGGGCCGCCGCATTCCTGTCCGAGAAGGCCCCCGAACTGGCCGGGCCGTGCCAGGACAAGATTATCGCCATTCGCCAAAAACAGTACGACAAGGCCCGCGCCGACGAGAAGGTCGCGGCCGGCGACACGCTTGTGGACGCGCTGGTCGCCTCGGCGACAGCGAAGAGTCGGGCAGGAGATGGTGAGGAGGCCTCCAAGCGGTTGTACAAGGCGCTGGCCGTGGCGCGGGCCGTCAAGTCGCCGAAGGCGGACGGCGTGGAACTCCAGGTGCGTGCGGCGGCCGAGCGCCAGAAGGCGGCGGCACAGGCGACGCAACTGAAGGCCCAGGTGCAGGCCGACCCAGCCAACGCGAAGGCACGTGACCAACTCGTGAGGATGCTGGTGGTGGACCTCGATAATCCGGCGGAGGCGGCAAAGTACATGGACGATTCGAGCGACCCCATGTTCCGCAAGTTCGCGCCGGCGGCGGCCAGGCCGGTCGCGGACGCGCCGGAGATGGCGTGCTTGGACCTGGCGGACTGGTATCTTCAACTGGGCTCTGCGGCAGGGGCCGCCGGCAAAGGCGCGATGTACGCTCGGGCGAAGGCGTACGCAGAGCGGTTCCTCGTGCTGCACGAGGCCAAGGACATCGACCGGACCCGCATGGAACTGGCCCTGAAGAAGGCGCAGGACGAACTGGGCAAGTTCGGCGGCGGGGCCAGGAAGAAGATCAACATCATCGTCATTACGGGCGGCAAGGTCTACAGCACCCCGGACGATCTGATGAAGGTCTTCGATACGCCGGACTTCATTGCCACCCCTTTGCGCCAGAGCGTCGGCGGCGAGGCTTTTGAGAACATCGACAACTGGAAGTACGACGTAATCGTCTTCTACAACGCCTACCAGATGATCACCGACAAGCAGCAGCAGAACCTCCTGAAACTGACCGACAAGGGTGTCGGCATTGCCGTCCTCCACCATGCGAACCTCGCCTACAGGGAGTGGACCGAGTATGCGAGGATCATCGGCATGGCGCTGGAGGTGTCAGGAACCAAGCAGAATGTCAGGTACAGGGTCCACGTGGCCGACCCGAAGCACCCGATCACCCAGGGCATCCAGGACTACGAGTTGACCGACGAAACGTTCTCAGGCTTTCGTACCGACCCGCTGAACCACGTTCTGCTGACGACCAGCGAGCCGTCGAGTTCGAAAATCATCGGCTGGACTAGGATGTACAGAAACTCCAGGGTCTTCTACAGCCAAAGCGGCCACGACAACGCGGCCTTCTCGAACCCCGCCTATAAGGCCATCGTTCAGCGCGCCGTCCGCTGGGTCGGCGGTCAACTGTAGATCTGGAAACAGGTGACTGTCACGAATGGCACTGCTGTGCTGGTCCACCGATTTTCGTGCCCTTCGTCCGGCGTCCTAGCCTGTTTATTCACCGTCACTTATGGTAGCCTCCGACGCGCCTGATCACAATTTCTTTCGGAGGCTGATTTGCCCGAGAACCACGAACGTTCGACGCTATTTCTACCCGGTCACTGGAGCCGCCACGTCAAGTCCGCCCTGCTCCAAGTCGTCTCCCTGGCGAGGCTCGCCTGTGTCCACACGTGGGAGTGGGCCGCCGGAAGCCTTGGCCCTCGCATCGGCCAGGAGGTTGTCGCAGATAACACCCGCTGGAACCGCCCGAGAAAGGCAAGGTCGTTTCGACGCCATATCTCGGCGGCTCACCGTGGTTCCGCTTTCCCCGGCTGCGCGGCTGCGGCCCTGAGATTCCGTTCGAGCTCTCGGAGCTGCGTGGCGATGTTTTGCAGCCGAGTCAAACGCTCGTCATTTTGAAGGAAGCGGGACTTTATGTCCAAGGCGTAGAGTTGCACC
>JAPLMO010000241.1 GCA_026386995.1 Planctomycetota bacterium
CGATCCAGACGCTGACCGACCGCGAGTACCAGAAGATGCGCGACGCGGCCGTGGCGATCATCCGCGAGATCGGTGTCGAGACAGGCGGGTCGAACATCCAGTTCGCCGTCCACCCGCGCGACGGCCGGATGACGGTGATCGAGATGAACCAGCGCGTCAGCCGCTCATCGGCCCTGGCATCGAAGGCCACGGGGTTCCCGATCGCCAAGATCGCCGCGCGGCTGGCCGTCGGGTACACGCTCGACGAGATCTCCAACGACATCACCCGCAAGACCCCCGCCTGCTTCGAGCCGACGATCGATTACTGCGTGGTCAAGGTGCCGCGATTCACGTTCGAGAAGTTCCCGCAGTCCTCCCCGACGTTGACGACCTCGATGAAGAGCGACGGCGAGGCGATGGCCATCGGGCGGACGTTCAAGGAGGCCCTCCAGAAGGCCCTGCGGAGCCTCGAGATCAGCCGCGCGGGCCTCGATAATGTCCCCATGCTGCCCGGCGACGAGGCGCTGCGCCGGTCGCTGGCCACGCCCGGGCCGGAGCGGGTCTTCCACATCAAGCAGGCGTTCCAGTTGGGCTTTGCCCTGGACGAGATTTACCAACTGTCGATGATCGACCCGTGGTTCCTCGACAACATCAAGCAGATCGTGGAGTTCGAGTACGCCCTGGTCGAGGCCTTCCAGGAAAAAGGCGGCATCGACGCCGTCCCTGGCGAGCGCCTGGCCGAGGCCAAGCACCACGGTTTCAGCGATGTGCAACTGGCCCGGCTGCTGGCGACGACCGAGAAGGCCGTCCGCGACCGACGCCGGGCACTGGGCATCAAGCCGGTCTTCAAGTCCGTGGACACGTGCGCCGCCGAGTTCGAGGCGTTCACGCCCTACTACTACTCAACCTACGAGCGGGAAGATGAATCGCAACAAGGCTGACCGCTACGCGCTCCCGCAGCCCGAGGAGCGCGTGCTCATTTTGGATTTCGGGTCGCAGTACACCCAACTCATCGCCCGGCGGGTGCGGGAATGCGGCGTGTACAGCGAGATCGTCGCGCACGACCTGGCGCCTAAGGAACTGGCGAAGCGCCGGCCGGCCGCCATCATTCTCTCTGGCGGCCCGGCCAGCGTCACGGCCGACGGCAGCCCCCGCTGCGACAAGGCCATCTTCCGCCTCGGCATCCCCGTCCTGGGCATCTGTTACGGGATGCAACTGACGGCCCAACTCCTGGGCGGCAAGGTCTGGGCGGCACCCCGGCGCGAGTACGGTCACGCCATGATCGACGTCGCCCGCAAGGGAGACCTCTTCCGCGGCCTCTCCGGGCGCCTGGCCGTCTGGATGAGCCACGGCGACGAGGTGACCAATGTCCCGCCCGGCTTCGAGGTCCTGGCGAGCACGTCCACGTCGCCCGTGGCGGCGATGGCCGACTTTAAGCGCAGGATCTACGGCCTCCAGTTCCACCCCGAGGTGGTCCACACGCCGAAGGGTAAGGAGATCCTCTCGAACTTCCTCTTCCGGATCGCCCACTGCCGCGGCGGATGGACCGCCAAGTCGTTCATCCAGACCACCATCGATCAGGTCCGCCGGACCGTCGGCAATGGGCGGGTCTTGTGCGCGGTCTCGGGCGGCGTTGACTCGACCGTCCTGGCGGCCCTGCTGCACAGGGCGATAGGCGGGCAGTTGGCGTGCATCTTCATCAACAACGGCCTCCTCCGAAAGAACGAGGCCGAGGCCGTCCGCAAGGCGTTCCGCGAGCACGTCGGCATACGTCTGAATTACGTAAACGCCACGCGGCTGTTCCTGTCGCGGCTGCGCGGCATCAGCAGCCCGGAGCGGAAGCGCCGCATCATCGGCTCGGTCTTCATCCGTGTCTTCGAGCGTGCGGCCAAGGGGCTCGGGCTGCCGAAGTTCCTTGCGCAGGGGACGCTGTATCCTGACGTCATCGAGAGCCGCTCACCGCTCGGCGGGCCGTCGGCGACCATCAAGACCCACCACAACGTGGGCGGCCTGCCGGAGGACCTGAAGTTCGAGTTGGTCGAGCCGCTGCGGTACCTCTTCAAGGACGAGGTCCGCGAGGTCGGCCGCGAACTCGGCCTGCCGCAACGCATGGTCTGGCGGCACCCGTTCCCCGGGCCGGGCCTGGGCGTGCGGATCATCGGCGAGATCAACGAACGGAAACTCAAGATCCTGCGCGAGGCCGACGCTATCTACCTGGAGGAACTGAAGAAGTCCGGCCAGTACGACAAGACCTGGCAGGCGTTCGCGGTGCTCTTGCCCGTGAAGGCCGTGGGCGTCATGGGCGACGAGCGGACGTACGCCAACGTCATCGCCCTCAGGGCCGTCACGAGCCGCGACGGCATGACGGCCGACTGGGCCCGCCTGCCGCACCCCGTCATGGGCGTCATCGCGAACCGGATCATTAACGAGGTCAAGGGCGTCAACCGCGTCGTGTACGACGTATCGAGCAAGCCGCCGAGCACGATTGAGTGGGAATAGGCCGTTTTAACACAACAGCGCTAAATTGCGATTTGCGCGGCGGGTCTCCGTACCCGCCGCGCAAAATCTTGAAAGTAGCACTGTCATACTAAACGATGTCGTTGGCACACACCGTTCAAGGCAAGGTGCAATCCATCATGATGGTCGCCGAAAGCGCAACCCCCGCTGCGATTGAGGGCCCGCTCTGGCTCCTCATCGTGGTCGGGGCGTGCGTGCCGGTGACGGTCGTGGCACTCTGGCGGATCGGGCGTTGGTGGGTCTCGGGCGCGGCCATTCCTCTGCCGCTCGACAAGGCATGGCCGGCGGTGCCCTGGCCGCCGGCGTTCGGCCTGGCCGTGTTCGTCTTTATGAGCATCAGCATGATGCTCATCGCGGAAGGCTACACGGAGGCAAGGCAGCGCGGTTTCTGGCCTTGGGAGCCCCTGCCCGTGCCGGAGATGTTCGGCGTGGGCGTGTTTCTGGGCCAGGCCGTGCCGCCGCTTCTGGGTCTGGCTGCGATCCGGCTCTTCCAGCGAGGCGCCGCGGCGACGGTTGGCGTGCGGCTGGGTACGCTGGGACCGGGGCTGCTGGCGGGCATCGTGGCGGTTGCGGCCGTCTTACCGCTGTGCGTCGTGGCACTGAAGGTCAACACGGTCCTCGTGAACCTCGTGGGCGCGAAGCCCACTGAGCACCCCCTGCTGGTAACAGTCCACGAGGCGCGGGTCGCGTGGGTGGCGGTGGTTGGCCTCTTCCAGGCGGGCGTCATGGCCCCACTGGCCGAGGAGTTCATGTACCGCGGGGTGCTGATGACGACGCTCCTGAAGGTGACGGGCATCGGCTGGGCGCTGGTCATCTCGAGCGCCATCTTTGCGCTGGTCCACGTATCGACCGAGCCGCAGGCCGCCCTGCCGCTGTTTGTCCTCGCCCTGGCGATGGGCTACGTCGCCTACCGGACGCGGAGCCTCGTGGGGCCGATTGTCGCGCACAGTTTGTTCAACAGCCTCATGCTGCTCGGCTCGTTCACGGGGCGGTAGTAGCCTGTCACAATTAAATCCGTGGGTGCCACGGCTGCGCTGTTTGCAGCCGTGCTCTGCGTCGAACGGCAGCACGGTTGCTGAACGGCGCAACCGTGGCACCCAACGCCGTTAACTATCCTTGGTCTGGTACAATGATTCGAGATAATAAAAACAGCCCCTTTTTGCCGATTTGGGTCTTTGGTAAAGAGTCCCAAAGCAAAAAGGAGCGTGTCTATGAGGATACCCAATCTT
>JAPLMO010000414.1 GCA_026386995.1 Planctomycetota bacterium
AGGATCTTCGGGCCCACCAAGGAAGCCGCCCAGGTCGAGGGCTCCAAGGCGTGGGCCAAGAACGTGATGATGCACTCCGCCGCGCCGACGGCCGAGTACCACACCTTCACGCGCATATCGGAGGCCCTCCGCTACATCGACAGCCACGAAGAGCCGCTGGTCGTCAAGGCCTCCGGCGAGGCCGCCGGCAAGGGCGTCTTCGTCTGCAAGGACCAGGCCGAGGCCCGCCGCGCGGTCGAAACCATCATGCTAACCCGGGCCTTCGGCGCCTCCGGCGACACGGTCGTCATCGAGGAGAAACTCGTCGGCGAGGAGGCGTCGCTCCTGGCCCTGGTGGATGATTACAGCATCTACATGCTTGAATCAGCCCAGGACCACAAGGCCGCCCTCGACAACGACCAGGGCCCGAACACCGGCGGCATGGGCGCCTACAGCCCCACCCCGGTCGTCACCCCGAAACTCGAAACGCAGATCGACCGCGAAATCCTCGTCCCGATGGTCCATGGCATGAAGACCGAGGGCGCGGCCTTCAAGGGCATCCTCTACGCGGGCGTCATGATAACCGCCGGGGGGCCGAAGGTCCTGGAATTCAACGCCCGCTTCGGCGACCCGGAGGCGCAGCCGCTCCTCGTGCGCCTCAAGAGCGACCTCGTGGAGGTGCTGGAAGCGACGATCGACAACCGGCTGAGTGAAATCACCCTGGAGTGGGACCCGCGGCCGGCCGTCTGCGTCGTCATGGCCTCAGGCGGATACCCCGACAAGTACGAGAAGGGCAAGGAGATCACCGGCCTCGACCGGGCCGGCCGCATGAAGGACGTCGTCGTCTTCCACGCCGGAACGCGCGCCGAAGGGGGCAAGATTTACACCGACGGCGGCCGCGTGCTGGGCGTGACGGCCATCGGCAAGACAATTATCGAGGCCCGCGACCGCGCATACGAAGCCATCCGCGCCATCCACTTCCACCGCGCCCACTGGCGGACGGACATCGGCATGAAGGCCATACGGCGGATGGCGTAGCAAAAACCGTGTGGGGTGGTCAGTTGGGAGACCACGCTGTCGTTTTAATCCCCATTTCCCTATTTTCCATTTGCCCCTATGCCCAATATGGGTATACTATATGGGAGGAGGCAAGCATGACTACGAAGACAGTTGACGCCCGCGGTCGTCTTACGCTCGGGCCGAAATACGCCAACAGCCTGGTCATTGTGCGGGAGCGCGATGACGGGGCGCTGGAGATCATGCCCGCCGAGGCGGTTCCGGCGCGCGAGGCATGGCTTTACAGGAACCCCAAGGCATTGAAAGCCGTTCGGGATGGCATTGAGGACGCCCGCGCCGGCCGATTGGCCGAGACCCCCGACCTCACGGCCGATAGCACTCCGGACCAAGCCGAGGACGCCCGCTGATGTTCACCCTGCGGCTGACGGTGACGGCCCGCCGACAGTACGACGAACTTCAGGCCGCGGCGCTAAGGACCGCGGAGACGCGCACCGAGACGGGCGAGTCGAAGTCATCTCGGCAGGAAGGGCTTTTCAAACAGGTCAAAAAGACCCTCTTGCTCCTCGCCGGCGACCCCAGGCACCCCGGCCTGCAAACCCATCAGTACTATTCCCTTAAAAGCCCCTTTGACCCCAAGGCCAAGGTGTTCGAGGCCTACGTCCAGCAACACACGCCGGGGGCATACCGAATCTTCTGGTGCTACGGGCGCGAGAAGAACGAAATCACCATTCTGGCCATTACGCCGCACCCTTGAGGCGCCGCTCGTGCCCCACGGCCGTGCGGCCACAGAAGCCAACGGCAATGTTCAACGCTGAATGTTCAACGCTCAATTTCCAAGTGCGCACTTGGACATTGAGCATTCAACATTCAAAATTTTCTGTTCGGGCCGGCGACCAGGTCTACTTGCGCAAGCCCGGCGCGAAACGCGCGAGGTACCAAGGCGTTGCGGAAAGGCCGCCCCAGCCGGCCGGATCGTGATTGGCCTCGAAGACCTTCCGCAGGGTCTCATCGTACGGCGCGAGGGCCGTCCAGAGGACGCCGGGGGACCTGGCCCAGCGCGGGTCGGGCGTGCCGCCGTCGATCCGCTGGAACTTCGCCCCCTTCACCTCGTGGTTCCACATGAAATCGCGGTTCGTGGCGACCAGCCGGTCGATGTCGTCTTTCGTGAACACCAGGCCGTGCTCGTACGCCGCAACGATCCCCTCCACGTCGATGCCGTAGTAGCCGCCGTTGGGATGGACGCCCACCCAGTGCTTAGGCGCACCGTCGGTCTTGTAGTCCCACGGGCCGCCGACGTCCCAGTAGTTCCAGACGAAGTACTTGCCGCCCTCGCGCAGTTTCATCCGCGACTTCATGACGCGCCACCACTTTTCGGCCCGCTCGCAATAGACGGGCTTTTTCGTAACGTCGTACATCGCGATAAGCCAGCACGCGATGTGGTTCTGCTTGTTGTCGGGCAGCGAGAAGCCATCGGTGGCGCGTTTGTCGTACCCTTCGGTCCACTTGCCGCCGGCAGGGTCGAGGCCGAACGGCGGCACGACCCAGAGGCCGCCCTCCTTCACTTCGCGCCACGCGCCGCGCGAGTCCCACTTCTGGAAGACCTGCTCGGCCAGCCGGATATACTCCTCGGCCTTCTTTCCGTACTTCGCTTTCAGGGCGGGGTCCTTGAGGATCTCGCCCGCCATGAGCACCATCGGCCGCAGGGCCATCGCCTCGCCCAGTTGATTGTCGGTCGTGAAAGCCTTGACGCTGGCGGTGCTGGCGCCGTCGGCCTTCGGCCAGCCGAGAAAGCCGTCGGGCTCCTTCACGCCGCGCTTGATTACCGCGTCGGCCCAGTCGATGAGCAGGTCGCACCACTTCGGGTCGCCGGTGGCCATGTAGCCGTGGTAGAACCCATTCAGGAACGGGCTGACGAGCCATCCGATCTCCTCGCCCATTTCGCGGTCGCAGTAGCGGCTTCTGACGTCGCCCGTGATGTTCTTCTCCCAGCGTGCGAGCCAGTCGCGGGCCAGGGCATCGTCCATCTTCGCCGCGGGCTGGACCGCTGTCGCCTTTGCCGCAGGGGCCGTTGCGGCAGCACCGGCAGGAATCGCGAAGACCGTCGCTATCGCGGCGACAAGCAGGGCGGACACAAGGCTTTGTAGCAGGGTCATGGCGTATCTCCTCCACTCGGGGCTACGGCAACCCATGCCGGTCGGCCCTCCATTTTAACCGCGGCGCCCGCGGCATGCATCGACCTATTCCCTCCGCGCCGCCGCCATCTGTGCGTATAATGCCGCGCGGAGACTGCCGCATGGATGAGCACGCAATCGATTGGGCCGCCCTGCAGCGTCTGCGCGCAAACTTCCTCGAAGGCGCCGCCGGCCGAGCCGACTACTGGCAGCGGCCGAGCGACCTGGCCTCGTACGACCAGACCTTCGGCCGCCGCATCGCCTGGAAGTGGGACTACGTCCTTTCGGACCTCGTCCGCCGCGGATGGTCTCCGCCGCCCGGCCCGGCCCTCGACTGGGCCTGCGGCAGCGGCGCGGCCGGACGGGCGTTTCTCGCGCATTTCGGCCCGCAGTCCGTTACTGGCCTCGCCCTCTGGGACCGCTCGAAACTCGCCATGCAATTCGCCGCCGCCGCGGCCCGCAAAGCGTTCCCCGGCCTGGCCGTCGAGTGCGGCCCGCCGCCGCTTGCCTCGCCCGCCACAATGCTCATCAGCCACGTGCTGACGGAACTCTCCTTGACGCAGGTGACCGACCTGCTCGCCCAGGCAGCCCGCGCCACCGCGGTCATATGGGTCGAGCCGGGCACGCAGATCGCCTCCGGCCGCCTCGTGGCCGCCAGGGAACGCCTCATGGGAGATTTCCGACTCGTCGCCCCCTGCCCGCACCCTGGTCCATGCGGCATGCTGGCCCCCGCGGCCGCGCGGCACTGGTGCCACCACTTCGCCCCGTCGCCGCCGGAGGCGTTTATGAGCAGTTCCTGGGCACGGTTCGCCCGGATCGCAGGGGTGGACCTCAGGAGCCTGCCGCTGGCATACCTGGTGCTCGACAAGCGGCCCGCCGCCCCCCTGCCGCCCGGCACAGTGCGGATCCTCGGCCGGCCGCGCATCCAGAAGGCGTACGCCCTGGCGACCTCGTGCGAGCCGGACGGCATTCATGATCGCCGCGTGATGAAACGCACCCTGCCCGAGGAATTCCGCGCGATGAAGCGCGGCGATTTCGCCCCACTTCAGACATGGCAACTCGATGGCGACGAGGTAACCGCCGCAAAGGCGATTTGAGCCGCAGGGGACACGGAGAACTCAGAGATAGCACCGCCTCTGTCGCGCGTGGCGGCGGTGCGTTACTTCTTGCTTCCGGGGCCTTCCGCCTCGCACTCAAACCCGAGCGCCTTGGCCAGCGGCGGCCAGACCTCGCGTGCATCGAACGGCTGCTCCGACGCCCGTACTATCGGCAGATCGACTCCGAGCAGGCCACTGGTGGCCAGCGGCACGCCGATTATGGGATCGGCCGGGCCCTCAAACCATCCGCGGTGGCCGATGATGCGGCAGCGGACGGCCAGGCGGTCGAACTCCACCGCCGCCGGCCCGGCGGTCTTGGCCGCCCGCAGGTTCGCCGGAAGCGTTTCCAGCCACTCCAGCATCGCCGGCGTCATGCTCCCGCCGCTGGATTCCAGGTCCACCGAAAGTTCTTCCGGACCGCGCGCCTTGCGCTCGTACGCCAGCGTGAGCGTCCCGGTGCCAGTCAGGGGGCCGCCCGGCATCTTCTTCGTCCACGCGGCCAGGTCGAGGTCGTGGAAAACGGCCCGCGCTTTGGCGGCCGAGGCGGGCGACGCGGCGGCGCTGTAATCGGCGTCCAAGTCAAGGATTCCGGTGACGAAATCGGCGGTCGACACGCCCGCAGTCTTCCTGGCAGGGCGGCCGAGAGGAAGCCCCTTAAAGTCGGCCTTGACGTACTCAAAGAGGCCGCGTTCCGAGGCCGGGTTCAGTCGCAGACTGACCAGCGGAGGTGGCGGTTCGCTGCTCGGCCCCTTGAAGGCATCCAGGCTGAAGGCGGTCACATCGTAGGCGGTCGCGTGGGAGAGGGCCAAGGCGAGGACCTCGGTCCGCAGGATTCGGTCGCCGGCGTTCAGACGCACGTCGAGGCGCTCCACGACAAGCGACATCAGGCGGGGCGATCCTTCCGGCTGGATGAGCCGCTGGTTCAGGGCCGCGAGCGTTTCCATGGGGGAGGGGCCTTCGAGCGTCAGTCGCCCGCGCGCCGCCCGGACGTACCAGCCGTACACGTTGGACTCGGCCTTGAGACCTGAGAGGCGGAGCACCAGCCGCCCGCCGCCCGCCGTCCAG
>JAPLMO010000048.1 GCA_026386995.1 Planctomycetota bacterium
GACTGACGGTCGAGTGCCTATGAAATGCCGGCGAGGAAATTCGTGACGGCGACCTGAAAAAGGCTCCGCCCTCACACGGGGGGCCACGCAAAGATCAAATTGATCACAGGCTCTCAGAATGACCCCAACGATGAGATTGCCACTTTATTTCGGCGCACCCCTGCGGCGGCCTGGGTTGCGAGGTCACCTTGGGGCTGACGCTACGGGGGGGTTCTTCCCAGCAACCCCCAGAACACCGACCTTGCAAGGATTTGGCGGGGCGGCTATAATTCGCGGCTTCAGGGTGGGGGCGTAGCTCAGTTGGTAGAGCAACAGCCTTTTAAGCTGTGGGTCCCGGGTTCGAGCCCCGGCGCCCTCACTTGATTTGCGAGCCGTTTTCATGTATAGAAAACGGCGGGCAGCCTGTATCGCCGACGGACGCGGGGCTGCCCTTGCCACAGGGTAAGACTGTGGCCCTGTCGTCCAGCGGTTAGGACACGGCCCTTTCAAGGCCGCGACACGGGTTCGAGTCCCGTCAGGGTCACCATTTATTATTTTGGATTTTAGATTTGGGATTGGCGACCGTGGCCCTGTCGTCCAGCGGTTAGGACATAGCCCTCTCAAGGCTAAGACACGGGTTCGAGTCCCGTCAGGGTCACCAACCTCCGGGGGATCGCGGTTCGGCATTTCACGCCGCGTGCAGCAACGTCCCAAGGGCAGGCCGGTAGTCCGTCAACTCTGATTGTGCGGGTGCCACGGCTGCGCCTTGTGCAGCCGTGGTCGTCGGCAGGGATACACGGTCGCCGCGGCGACCGTGGCACCCACATATTCAATTGTCACTGGCTACAGATATGGCAGTGAGAAATTGCGATTTGCGCGGCGGGCCGGGAGACCTGCCGCGCAAATCTTAATCCCGCAATGTCGCATCAGGCCGCCGGCTTGACGGCCGCAGGCTTGGCTTCCTTCTCCGCCGGGACTACTGCGCCGCGGCTGGCGGGCATCGGGATCACCTTGACCTCGCCCAGCGGCGCCAGTTGCTCCTTCACCTGTGCCGCCGGGGCAACCACGACGATCACCATGCGGTCGGGGCGGACGAACTGGTCCATCACCTGGCGGATTTGGTCCTTGGTCACCGCGTTGATGCGCAACGGGTACTTGTCGTAGTAGTCGATCGGGTAATCGTTGAGGATGCCCTCGACGCGGAAGCCCGCCTGCTGCGCGATCGTCTGCATGCCCATGACCATGGAACCGGTCACGCGCAGTTTGGCCTCCTTGAGTTCCTCGTCGGTCACATCGCCCGCGCGCAGGTCGTCGAAGACCTTGAATATCGAGGTGACGGCGTCGGCGGTCGAGGGGATCTTGGTGTCCGTGCCGCCCTCGAACGTACCGCCGTGGCGGCCGGGCCGGAACATGCCCCAGACGCCGTAGGCCAGGCCCTTCTCGGCCCGGACGTAACGGCCGAGGCGCGAGTCGATGCCGGAAGTAAGGATGCGGCTGGCCAGGTCGCCGGCAAACTTCACGTCGTTGTGGAGGTCGTAGGAGCGGATGGCCATCCGCACCGTGCTCTGCACCCCTTCCGGCCGGTCCACGACAATGATGAGCCGCTTCTCGGGCGCCTTGGGCGCCGTGTAATCGACCGCGGCCATCGGCGCGGGGGGCCAGTCGGCCAGAATCGCCTTGGCGAGTTGCCGGCCGCGCTCCACCGTCACGTCGCCACTGATAATCAGCACGGCGTCGTTCGGGCGGTACATCGCCTTGTAGAATGCCTTCACGTCGTCAAGCGTGATGCGGGCGACGCTTTCGAGCGTCTCGTGCAGGCCCAGCGGCGTGTTGCCGTATAGCGCCTCGGCCAGGTCGTCCTGGGCCACGTTGCCCGGGTTCTCCTGCCGGAGGCTCAGTTGGTTGAGCATTTGCTGCCGGCGGTTGGCGAAGTCCGCGGGGGCAAACGTGGGCTCGCGCAGGATCGTGCGGCTCATCGCCATGGCGTGGTCGAGTTGCTCGATCAGGCACGAGCCGCCCAGGTGCGTGGTGTCATCGCCGGCCGAGACCTCAATGCTTATGCCGCGCGACTCCAGGTCCTCGTTGAGTTCGTTGAACGACCGGCCCCCTGCCCCGCGCCGGACTAGGCTGGCCGTCAGGTCCGCCAAGCCGGCCTTCTCCACGGGGTCGCTGTCCGAACCGCGGCGCATCGTCAGGGTCCAGTTGACCACGGGCAGCCGCGAGTCGGGCATGACGATGACGCGGACGCCCGCGGCGGCCGTCTCCGTGCCCTTCTCGAACTTCGGGGCAAGCACGGTGTCGGAGACGGGCGGCTTGGTCGGGTAGCCCTCGGGAAACTTAACGTCACGCGGAACGACGGGCCGGGCGGACGGCGCGGCCTGCGCCAGGTGCTCTTCGGCGACGGGCGCCGCCGGGTCGGGAACAACCTTAAGAATGGTGGCCCGCGACGGCAGGAGGTACTTGTCGGCTGCGGCCTTGATGTCGGCGGCGGTGACGGCGTTGATCTTCTCCCACTCGGTGTTGGCGCGGTTGGGGTCGCCGCCGATGAGGGCCTCGGTGCCCAGGGTGCCGGCGATACTGGTGCACGTCTCGCGTTGGTGGATGAGGTCCAGGCGGGCCTGGATCTTGGCCTTGTCGAGTTCTTCCCGCGTCACGCCCTTCTGCCGCACCTGCTCGACGGCCGC
>JAPLMO010000250.1 GCA_026386995.1 Planctomycetota bacterium
TTACAAAAAGGACAGCCTGCCGGAATCCGCGGCCCCCCCTGCCGCGCCCCTGTCTTTTCCGGGAATTTCTGCATAAACTTTCTTCCGGCAGCCGTGTCTAAGGTTGAAGGGCGGCGCCGATCGGAAGGCCACGTGCGAAGCGTGCTGGAACAAGTTTACCGCGACCACCGGCAGGGCCTGTTTACACTGGCCCTGGCGGTCACCCGATGCCCGCACCGGGCCGAAGACGCCGTCCATGAGGCCATGGCGCGGCTGTGGCAATCGTCGCAACTGCCGCGCGACCCTGTGCCGTACGTCTTCTCGGCGGTCCGGAACGCGGCGATCGACCAGACGCGACGGGCGGCGGTGAGGCGCCGGCTGGAGTCCGTGTCGATCTTCAACGGGCTTCCGCCGGCGGCCGCCCCGGCAACCGGCAGCGGCCCGGACGATCCGGGAGCGGCGGCGATCACGGCCGAGCAGCACGCGCGGCTAAGGCAGGCGGTTGACGCACTGCCGCAACCCGAACGCGAGGCGATCGTCATGCGGGTCTACGGTGGCCTGAGGTTCGAGCAGATCGCCGAGGCCATGGACGAGCCGTTGCCGACGGTCGCATCGCGGTATCGGCGGGCACTGGAGACACTAAGCCGGCGCATCAGGCCCGCGATGGAGGCTTCCCATGAATAACCCGCACGAGATCGAGAACCTGCTAAGGCAGATGCCGCTCGTCAAGCCATCGGCGGACCTGGATGAACGCGTGGCGGACGTGTTGGCGGCCGGCGCGGCGAACTCCGGCGCGGCAGACTCCGGCGCGGCGGGTACGGAGACCCGCCGCGCAAACCCGCCGGAGGTCCGCCGCGCAAACTCCCCCGAGACCCGCCGCGCAAACACGCCCGAGACCCGCCGCGCAAACACGCCGGATGTAGGCCGCGCAAACACCTGGGGCCGGCCGCACCCGGCGCGGGCGTGGCTCTTCGGCGCCGTCGGCGGGGCGCTGGCGGCCGCGGCGGCGGTCATCCTGGCCGTCGGACTGCCGCAGGGCGCCAACACGGTGGCGCCCGCGATAACAAAGTCCCTGCCCGCGCCGGTTGAGGTCGCGCGCGGCCTGCCGCAGGCCAACCCGGCCGCCGCGCCGGTGGAGCCAGTGCGGTTCGAGCAGAACTGGTCTGAACTCTCGTACGAAGGCCTCGTGTGCCCGGACCCTGAGACGCCCATGCAGACGTTCCGGCGCCGGACGGTCGACCACGTGCAGTTCTTCGACCCGCAGCGTAATATCCGGATGGAGACGACCGTGCCTCGCGAGGAGATCATCTTCGTCAAGGCGTCGATGCAATAAGTCACGGGTGCCTTTCGTTACCGAGGGTGGCACGGCCGGCTTGTCCGGCCGTGTTTCCGGCACGGCGCCACGGCCGGGCAAGCCGGCCGTGCCACATCTGCGGGGGGGGGGGGAGAAGCACCCGTAACTGGGCATTACAAGCGTGCAAATAAAGGAGTACATCATGAACTGGCGGCAGGCGTTCGGCTGGCTGGCGGTGATAGCAGTGGCGGCCTCTTCGGCGGCGGCCCAGGAGGCGGCGTTCCCGGCAACCGCCATCGCCAACGAGAACGGCACGACCACGGTCATTATGAGGCCGGGCGGCGGGGCGACCTTCACAGTGACGGGCGCGGTCCAGGTCGGCGATAACGCCGCCGCGGCCGCGAAGGTCACGTACCTGGGCGTAGCGACCTCGCCGCCGCCGGAGCCGCTCGTCGACCAGTTGAAATTGCCGAAGGGGTTCGGGCTGCTTGTCGAATTTGTCGACGCCAAGGGCCCCGCCGCGGCCGCCGGCATCCGCAAGAACGACGTCCTGACGAAGTTGGATGACCAACTTCTCACGTCGCCGCAGCATTTGGCGATCCTCGTGCGGATGCACAAGCCGAAGGACAAGGTTGCGGTAACGCTCTTCAGGGAGGCCCAGGAGCAGAAGGTCACGGCGGAGTTGGGCGAATCGGAAGAGACCGCGCAAGAACCTGCGGTCAACATCATCGGCAGGGTGCAGCAGAACAACCCGGCCAACATGTCGCAGATGCTCGCCAATATGAACAGCACCCGCCGCGCCTCGGCCGTCAGCACGTCGTCATTCTCCGACGGCGAACACACGCTGACTGTTACGACCAACGGCCGCGAGAAGCACCTTGTTGCCAAGGACCGCGACGGCAAAGTCCTCTTCGACGGACCCGTGACCACGGAGGAGCAGCGCAAGCGAGTGCCGCCCGAAATCCTGAAAAAGTTCCAGACCATGGAACAATCCATGCGCGTCGAGATCCGCGGCGACGGCATGGCCCGTGCCGTGGCCATCATGGGCGGCGGGGGCGGCGCCTTCGTCGGCGGAGGCCCCTTCATCAACATTGGAGGGCGCGGCCAGCCCTCCGGTCGGAGCCATACATGGTCCGACGACGAGCATAACCTGACCGTCACCACCCGCGAGGGGGGCAAGTACCTCTCGATCGACAACCGCGAGCGCGCGATCCTCTGGCAAGGCTTCATCGAGACCGAGGAGCAGCGGAAGGCCGTGCCGCCGGAGTTCCTCCCGAAACTCGAAAAACTGGAGGCGAAGGTCCGCGAGGAATCGCGCGGCACGGTGTCGATCATCGAGGACGGCGTGACCGTCACCCTGACGACCGAGGCCGGCAAGCAGAGCGTGGTCGCCAAGGACGAGGGCGGCAAGGTGCTCTTCGACGGGCCGGTCGACACGGAAGACCAGCGGGCGAAGATGCCCGAGAAGGTCCGCACCAAACTCGAGAAACTCTGGAAATCGTGCGCGGCGGTCTGGCAATCGTCGCAAGACTAGTACTCCGTAACAGAAATACTTCATGGTGGCGGTTCTTTTTGCCGATGGGTTGGTGGAACCCATTTGATCGGCAAGGAGGCCGCCATGAAGAAGTACATTGTCGAGTTGACAACCGAAGAACGTTCCCGACTTCAAACGCTGGTAGGCAAGGGGCTGTCGCATCAACGTAAGCACGCACAGATGCTGCTGAAAGCAGACCAGGGGGCGGAAGGTCCGAGATGGAAAGACGTCGAGATCGCCGAGGCATTCGATTGTCATCCCACCACCGTCGAGAATCTGCGTCGTCGGCTGGTGGAACAGGGGCTGGACTCGGCCTTGGAGCATGGCAATCGCGGCAGCTATCGAGCACGCAAACTCGACGGCAAGGCCGAGGCGCACCTGATTGCCTTGACTCGCATGGAACCGCCCGAAGGACGCAATCGATGGGGCGTCCGTCTGCTGGCCGACCAGATGGTGGCGCAGGGGCATGTCGAGTCCTGCAGCCACATGACGGTGCAACGCACGCTCAAAAAAATGAACTTAAGCCTCACCTGAGCCAATACTGGTGTATTCCGCCCAAGCAGAACGCGGAGTTCGTCGCGGCGATGGAGGACGTGCTGGAAGTGTATCATCGGGCCTATAATCCGGCCCGGCCAATGGTGTGCCTGGACGAAGCCAGCAAGCAACTGGTGGCTCAGGCGCGACCGTCGATTCCCGGCGGGCCAGGCCGGGTCAAGCGGATCGATCCGGAATACCGCCGCTGCGGGACAGCCAGCGTGTTCCTGATGTCCGAACCG
>JAPLMO010000389.1 GCA_026386995.1 Planctomycetota bacterium
GACGATCGCGTCGCCGATCTCCTTGATCTTGGCGTTCCAGGTCCGTTCTGCCGTTGCTTCCGCCATTGCACTACCTCCGCTTCGTTGTGCCGCCCTGCGTCAGCCGCAGAGCACTTTTGCCTTACCTTGTTTACTTTCAGCCGCGGCCTCAGGGCCGTGGGTGCTTTTCACCGTTACGCCTGGGGCGCCGCCGGAGGCTGCTCGGCCTCGGGCGCCTCGGCCGCTGGGGTAGCCGGAGCCGCCTCGGCAGCAGGCACCTCGGCTGCGGCGTCCGGCGGAGCCTTCTTTTCGTACTCGCGAATCTGCGAGACCAGCAGCCCGCCCGCCGCACGAATCTGGCCTGCCACGCGGCCGGCCGCGCCCATAGCGATGCCGACAACGCGGCCCATGAGTTCCTCGCGGCTGGGCAACTTCGAGAGGACCTCGATGTCCTTATCGGAGAGGACCTGGCCCGCGCTGAGGCCGCCGCGGATCTTCATCACGGGCAGTTTCTTGGCCGCGGCCGTCAGGGCCTTGGCGAGGTCGACGACGCTGTCGCCGCCCCAGACCAGCGTGGAGGGCCCCCGCAAGAGGTCATTCAGGCCCGCGAGGCCGATGTCGGCCAGCGCGCGTTTGCCGATGCGGTTATGGACCACCATCGCCCGCATGCCGTGCGCACGCAGGGCCGTCCTGAGGGCGGTCATCTGGAGCACGTCGACGCCTTGCGTGCTGATGACGGCCACGTCCTGGACGTCGCGGAACCGCGTCTGGTACCGCTCAATCATCTTTTCTTTGATAAACCGGCTCATTCGTCGTCTCGCTTATCGAGTGCGGCCGAGGCGGCCGCGGCTAAACACGTTTCGATACGCTACAGGCCCAGCGGCAACGTCCGCAGGTCGATGTTCATGCCCGGCATCATCGTCGCCGTCAGCACCACCTTCTGGAAGAACTGGCCCTTCGCCGACGCGGGCTTCACGCGCCGGATGTGCTCGACCAGCGCCAGGGCGTTCTTCACGAGGTCGTCCTCCTTGAAACTCACCTTGCCGATGATCCCGTGGATATTGCCGCCCGCATCGCTGCGGTACTCCAGTTTGCCCGCCGAAAACTCGGCCACGAGTTTTCCGATGTCGGGGCCCACCGTGCCGGCCTTCGGCGTGGGCATCTTGCCTTGCGGGCCGAGGATGCGGCCCAACTTGGCCACCTTCTGCATCATCGAGGGGTGGGCCACCGCCACGTCGAAATCCATCCACCCGCCCTGGATCTTGGCCACCAGGTCGTCGGCGCCCACTTCAACGGCGCCGGCCTTCTTGGCGTCCTCGGTCATCTCGGACGGGCAGAAGGCGACGACCTTGCGCGACCGGCCAAGGCCCGCCGGCAGGCTCACCGCGCCGCGGAGGTTTTGCTCCGACTGCTTCGCGTCGATGCCGAGTTTGAAGTGCATCTCGACCGACTGGTCGAACTTCGGCTGCGGCATCTTCTTCAGAAGTTTCACGGCCTCCTCGAGCGTGTAGAGGGGCTTCGTGACCTCTTTCAGGGCTGCAAGGAATCGTTTGCTATGTGCCATGACTTCCTCCCGTGGTTCAAGCCTCGCCTGGAGCGAGTCCCACAGTGTGCTTGTTTACTTGGGGGCCGCCTTGCCTGCGGCGGGTTTGGCCGTCGCTGCCGGGGCAGCCGCTGCGGGCGCCGCAGCCGCCGCCGCTGCTGCTGCGGCCGCCGCGGCCGCCTCAGCCGCCGCCTTGGCCGCCGCCGCCTTCTGGGCCGCCGCCATGACCGCGGCCACTTCTTCGGCCGATTCGACCACGACGACGCCCATGCTGCGGGCCGTGCCTTCGACGATCCGCATCGCGGCCTCGACGCTGGCCGCGTTCAGGTCCTTTACCTTCCGCTCGGCGATCTGGCGGACCTGGTCGCGCGTCACGGCGCCGACCTTCATCTTGTTCGGTTCGCCGCTGCCGACCGCGATGTTCGCCATCTGCTTCAGCAGAACGGCCGCGGGCGGGCTCTTCAGGATGAACTCGAACGACCGGTCGCTGTAGACCGTGATCTCGACCGGAATGATCGTGCCCTGCTGGTCGCGGGTCCGCTCGTTGAACTGCTGGACGAACTGCCCGATGTTGACGCCGTGC
>JAPLMO010000251.1 GCA_026386995.1 Planctomycetota bacterium
AGGGCTGTAGCATGGCAACACTGCCGCAAGGCAGGCCACGCAAGGGTACGAAAAGGGTACAACGAAGCACGTAAAGGGTACGACCATGACGGCAGGGCAGACGGAGGCAGAATCTCGCCCCTCGGGCGAGGGGGCGGCGAGCGCGCAGCGGGCGGCAGGGTTCGATAACGAGAAGTACCTGGCGGACCAGTCGGCCGCCATCCTCGAGCGAGTCGCGCGGGTGGGCAACAAACTGTACCTGGAGTTCGGCGGCAAGTTGCTCTTCGACCTGCACGCCTCGCGCGTGTTGCCGGGGTTCGACCCGAACGTCAAGATGCGTCTGCTCCAGCAACTGAAAGACAAGGCCGACATCATCCTGTGCATCTTCGCGGGCGACATCGAACGTAAGAAACTGCGGGCCGACTTCGGCATCACCTACGACGCCGACGCCCTGAAACTCATGGACGACCTCCGCGACTGGGACCTCAAGATCCACGCGGTCGTCATCACCCGCTACGACGGCCAGCCCGGCGCCACGATCTTCAAGAACAAACTCGAGCACAACGGCATCCGCGTCTACACCCACCGCGCGACGCCCGGGTACCCCACCAACGTCGACCTCATCGTCAGCGACGCCGGCTACGGGGCCAACCCGTACATCGAGACCGACAAGCCGCTGGTGGTCGTGACCGGCCCGGGCCCCGGCAGCGGCAAACTGGCCACGTGCCTCTCGCAACTCTACCACGAGCACCGGCGCGGCATAAAGTCAGGCTACGCCAAATTCGAGACGTTCCCGATCTGGAACCTGCCCCTGAAGCACCCCGTGAACGTGGCGTACGAGGCGGCCACGGCCGACCTAGCGGACTTCAACCTCATCGACCCGTGGCACCTGGAGGCGTATGGCAAGGCGGCCGTCAACTACAACCGCGACGTTGAGGTGTTCCCGGTCCTGAAGCGCATCCTTCAGCGGATCACCGGCGGGGATTCGATGTATCAGTCGCCGACCGACATGGGCGTAAACCGCGCGGGCTTCGCGGTTACCGACGATTCGGTCTGCTGCGAGGCCTCGCGGCAGGAGGTCATCCGGCGGTACTTCCGCTGCGCGTGCGAGCAGGCGATGGGGTTTGTGACCAAGGACACGGTCGAGCGGGCGCATCTTTTGATGGAGGAACTCGGTGCCGGCCCAATCGACCGGCGCGTGGTCGCTCCCGCACGCGAGGCCGCCCACGAGGCGCGCACCGCGGGCAAAGGCAACAAGGGTATCTTCTGCGGCGCGGCCATCGAACTGGCTGACGGCCGTATCATCAGGGGCAAAAACTCGCCGCTGATGCACGCATCGGCCAGCCTTATCCTCAACGCCATCAAGGCGCTGGCCGAGATCCCGGAGCGGCTGCACCTTCTGTCGCCGACGGTCATCCAGTCGATCACGAACCTCAAGAAGGACATCCTGAGGACCAAGTCGGTCAGCATGGACCTGGAGGAGGCACTGATCGCCCTGAGCATCTCGGCTGCAACCAGCCCGACGGCCCAGATGGCGATGGACAAGTTGAAGGACCTGTACGGCTGCGAGGTCCACATGACGCACATCCCGCGGCCGGGCGACGAGGCCGGCCTGCGGCGGCTGGGCGTCAACCTGACGTGCGAGCCTAGTTTCTCGACGCACGACCTGTTTCAGTCGTAATCCGTTCTTTTGCGCGGCGGGTCTCCGTACCCGCCGCGCAAGACCTTAAAGTCGCGCTGTTTCGCGTAGGCAGCGAGTCGCGTGCGAAGGAGCATAACCGCATGCTGGCATCGGTCGACATCGTCGCCGTCGCCCAGGTGCTTGAGGCCGGAATGCTCGTTTGTTTCGGCGTCGCCTGGCCGGTGGATATCTACAAGACCCTCAAGGTTCGCCACACGACGGGCAAGAGCGCCCGCTTCATGGGCCTCGTGCTGCTGGGGTACCTCTGCGGCATTGCGGGTAAACTGTTTCGCGCCGACGGCGGTCTGCCTGAACCCGTGACGTGGCTTTACGTGCTGAACGCGGCCCTCGTGAGCATTGACATCGCGCTGTGCCTGCACTACCGCTCGCCTTCGACTCGCCGTTAAACGATGACGGCCTACTGCCCCAGCACTCGAAGTACGACCGTCGCGTACGAGCCGCGAGGTAAATCGAAGGCCACCGTGCGCTTCAGGCGGCGCGGGTGGGCCTCGTCCGGAGAGCAGGCCGACAGTTCGAACCTGCTCGCCCGGGCGAAAAGCGGTCGCGGCACTTCCGCGAACTGCGGACGCCGAAGGCCAGTTATCCGCAACATCTCCGTGGTGACGCCTTCCTCGGCCAGGACCGCCTCGGCGGCCGATTCCCAAGGCTCCCGGAGGACGCTCCCGTGCCCCAGGATGGGCAGGTCCAGGTCCGCCAAGTCCGGCGGCACTGACAGCGCGGCCGGGAAGTGCATCTCGCCGAACGGGTCGTCCGCGACTAGCACCGGCCCCGGGTCGCTACACCTTGCGGCCACGAGGCGCCGGGCTGTCGCGTTCCAGAGGTGCGACTGGTACGCGTGGACGGCGATCTCCTGAAAGTCGTAGGGCAAGGCGGCAAACGCGCCGAGAAAATCCGTCGGCGCCGAGGCCAGGTGCTCGACGGCCCGTCGCTCGGGGCAGCGCGGCAAGTTCGCCAGCGCGTCGCTCCAGCGGCCCCACGACTGCGAGACCGCCCGCTTGAACTCCTTCGTGCGGCGGCTGTCCTTGCGGTGCCAGACGGCGATTGCCAGCCGCAGGGCCTCTTCGAACTCCCCGCGCACCAGGTGCTTCGTCAGGAACCCCCGCCCGTGCCTCGCCGAGCCGAACCGCTGGTCGCCGAAGTAATTGACGAAAAGTAGTTCGCCGCTCTGTTCGAGCCCGATGCGGTAACTTCGGGGCACGTCCTGCGGTGAAAGAGTCAGCAGGCGCGCCGCCTCGTCCATCCGATCGCACGCTTCTTGCGCGAGGTCGCGCACGGTGATGCGGAAGCGGTTGGCCTCGATCACCTCGGCAGTGATAGGCGCTTCGAGGCAGCCGAGGCGCTCGATCTGCCAGCCTGGGCCCTCTGCCTTCTCGGGCGCTGGCGCCTTTATAGCATCGACCGGCGCCGTGACGTGCTGGACCGTCCGGGCGTGGCGGTCCTTCAGGCCCGCGTACGCCACCAGGCCCGGCCGCACGCCGAGCGCCTTGGCCGCCGCCGCGGCTGCCTGCGCCGTCGTCAGACCCTCCTTGGTCAGGCGATAGAGGGCATGTCCACCCCGTTGCGTGCGAACCTTGCTTCGCACGCTTTCCGTGAGGATTTCCTCGACAAGGAAATCGTCGGGTGATTGCTTGATCGTCACGGTTCTTGCCTGCCGCGTGACCGCCGGCGACGCGGCGGCCGGCGGGGCGTCACTTCGCTTCCTTCAGGAATGCGGCGACCTCCTCCGCGAACTTGCCGGCCCGCTCTTTGGCCTGCTCGGGCGTGACGCTGAGCGGGACGCCCGCCGCAGGCCCGAGGCTTGCGTTGCACGACTTGGCGGCGCCCTGCATGGCCTCGATGCAGCCCTTCCAGTTGCCCTCGTTGCGGGCGGTCGCCAAAAAGGCGAACTTCTTGCCGTCCAGTTTCTTGCCGCCCAGGGCGAAGATCTGCCAAAGCGGCTCCTGGATGAGTTTGTGCATCCTCCAACTGCACGTGCCGAAGTACGTGGGGCTGGCGAGGATCACCACCCGCGCATCGAGGAACTGCTGGCGCCGGGTGATCTCGGCGGCCTCGGCCACGCGAACGGTAAGGCCCTTGGCCCGCAGCACCTCGGCCGCCTGCTCGGCCAGGGTCTTGCAGTTGAAGGCCACTGGCGTGGGGCACGAGACGGCGTCGACGTTCTCCGGCGTGATCTTGGCGGCACCCTCGAAGGGCGTGCCGGCGGCATGGATGATGAGCACGTCGCACGGCGCGGCGGGCTCGCCGGCCGACAATGCGAGCACCGAAACTGCCAACCCGATACCGGCGAGGCTTGCGAGAAAGGCGGCCCGTTTCATGGTCACTCCTGTGCGGGAGCCGGTGCCATACGGGGATTCCCCGCCGCTCCCGTGGCGGTTTCGTTGCTTGGAATTAAGAATCTGTATTACTTTACAGTCCGAGTACGTCGGCCATGGAGTACAGGCCCGGCCCGCGGTCGGCGACCCAGCGTGCGGCCCTTAGTGCCCCGCGTGCGAACGTGTCGCGGCTGTGCGCGACGTGCTTCAGTTCCAGCCGCTCGCCGAGGGCCGTGTAGTAGATGACGTGCTCGCCGACGATGTCGCCGCCGCGGACGGCGTGGATGCCGATCTCGCCGTGGCGTCGCGGCGGGGCGCCCGGCCCGCGGCCGTGGACGGCCGCCTCGGCCAGGGAGCGGCCGGACACCTTGGCGATCTCCTCGCCGATCTTGATGGCCGTGCCCGAGGGGGCGTCCTTCTTGAACCGGTGGTGGGCCTCGACGATCTCGATGTCGTAGTCCGGCCCCAGCGTCCGCGCCAGTTCCGCCGCCGCGTGAAAGAGGACGTTGACGCCCACGCTCATGTTCGGCGAGAGGACGACGGCGACCTTCTCGGACGCCTTCTTTATGCGGGCCCGCTGCCCGGCCGTAAAGCCCGTTGTGCCGACGACGCACGGAATGCCCGCGGCGGAACACTGCTCGACCCGCTCCAGGGAACCTTCAGGCAGCGAGAAGTCGACACACACGTCGAACTTTGCCGGCAGGGCATCGGCGACGGGAATCTTGAGTTCGCCCACGCCCGCCAGGACGCCGGCATCGCTGCCCAGGTTCGGGTGCCCGGCGGCCTCGACGGCGCCGACCAGTTCGAGGTCCTCCGCCTCGTGGGCGAGGCGGACGAGCGTGCGGCCCATGCGGCCGGCGGCGCCGGAAATAACAACGTGGATCATGTCCTGCTCCTCATTTTTTCGATCGTCGCCGTGTGCGGCGACGGCTAAACGATGGCGGCGACGGCAAAGCGATTACGACTGTATCGCCGCGATGATCTTTTCGAGGTTGTCCTCGACGGCCACGGGCCGGTTGGCGTACGCGGCCGTGCGGACGCCGTAGGCGCCGTAGTCCTCGGCCAGTTCGGCCCCGGCCTTCGTGTGATACGCCACCGTGGCGTGCGGGTCCTTGAGGGCGTGGCCCGTCAGGACGCACACGACGCGCTCGTCTTTGCCGATGACTCCGGCGGCCCGCAGTTTGCGCACGCCCGCCACACTGGCGGCCGAGGCCGGCTCGCAGCCGAACCCGCCCGCGCCCACTTGGGCCTTGGCGTCAAGGATTTCCTGGTCCGTGACCTTCTCGACGACGCCGTCTGTCCACTCCAGCGCCCGCAGGCACTTCTTAAGGTTCACTGGGCGGTTGATCTCGATGGCCGAGGCCAGGGTCTTGGCGCGACGGTTCTCGGCGTCCATCTGCTTGTAGAAGGCGGCGATGCGGGCGTCGTCCACGCGACCGTCGTTCCACGCGATCTTCTCTTCGTTGACGATGCGGTACAGCGTGTCGGCGCCGGCGGCGTTGATGACGGCCAGGCGCGGCGGCCGCTTGATGAGGCCGGTCTCGACGAGTTCGCGGAACGCCTTGCCGAACGCCGACGAGTTGCCCAGGTTGCCGCCGGGCACGACTACCCAGTCGGGCACTTCCCACCTGAGGCCCTCAAGGATGCGGTACATGATGGTCTTCTGGCCCTCGAGGCGGAACGGGTTCAGGCTGTTCATCAGGTATATTTTGAGTTCCTTGGCGACCTGCTTGACGCGGTGCATGCAGGCGTCGAAGTCGCCCTGGACCTGGAGGACCCGCACGCCGTAATCGAGCGCCTGGGCGAGTTTGCCGTAGGCGATCTTGCCGCTGCCCACGAGGACCACGGCCGGCACGCGCCCGTCGACGGCCGAGTACAAGGCCACCGAGGCGCTGGTGTTGCCGGTCGAGGCGCACGCCGCGCGGCTGGCGCCCACGAGGCGGGCGTGGCTGAAGGCGGCGGTCATCCCGTTGTCCTTGAAACTGCCCGAGGGGTTCAGGCCCTCGTACTGGAGGAACAGTTTGCCCGCCGCAAGGCCCGCGAAGGGCGCCACGCGGTCGGCCCGCTGGAGGATGGTGCGGCCCTCGCCCACGGTCATGATGTGCTCGCGCCCGGCGAAGGGCAGGAGTTCGTGGAACCGCCACACGCCGGAGAAGGCCAGGGGATCGTCCTGC
>JAPLMO010000363.1 GCA_026386995.1 Planctomycetota bacterium
ATCTCGCGGGCCTTCTGGTCGCAGTCCTCTTTCGCCTGCTCGGTGTAGCGCTGGATGAGCGCGGCGGCCTCATGCTGGACCTCGCCTTCCATGCGTGCGAGGAGCATTTCGCGGGCCTGGTTGGCGTCGAGGCCGGCGATCTTGTTGAGCGTCCGCTTCTCGTCGGCGATCATCTGGTCGAGCTCGGCCTGCTTGGCCTTGTAGTTGCGTTCCATGTCGGCAACGCGCTTCTCAGCCGCCTCAACGATCTTTTCCTTGCGGGTGAGGGTCTCCATCTTGGCTTCGAGGCCGTCTTCGCGCTTGGTGAGAACTCGCTCGCGCTCCCGCTGTTCCTCCCGCGTCTTGGAGGTTTCCTTCTCAAACGCCTCACGGACCCGGATCGCCTCTTCCTTGGCGGTTACCCGGGCTTCCTTCAGGACGGCAGCTGCTTCGGCCTGCGCTTTGGGAAGGAGCCCCTCGGCCTCGGACTTCGTCTGACGGGCTTTACGGGCGGTCAGAGTATAGGCAATGGCAAACCCGATACCGCCGCCCACTACGAGGGCAATAATCCCCACAACAAGCGCAACCGGCCATCCCGCCTCTTGGGCAAGAAATGTCATGGCCTTGGCTCGCTTTCCAGGAAGCGCGCGGCTGGCGCAACAAGTGCCTGCCGCATGGACACGGATCGGAAAACCGAGGCGGGCTGCCCCCAAAGGCCGACTAAAGCCGAGTTACAACCGGAAAACTATCCACACGAGGTCAGTTTATCCTGCGCGGCCCTCTCCCGAAACCCAACCGATGGTCCCAAGAGCACCCGCCTGACCTTGCATGGTTCTTACCCACCCTTTTCGCCGGACCGACCCGACCGGCCGTGCCGACGCCTAGTGGCCCCGAGGGGCCGAATGGTTCCGGTTCGCTCCGCTTACGCTTCAGGTTCTTTCACGCAAACCTTGCGCCAGACTCGGCTTACAGCAACCAACCGCTGTACGCCTCGTCCGTCAGCCTTAGGTTAAGCCACGCTTCGGGCCTTCCGAGGCCCCCGCTTCCAACCAACTGGTTCTTGTGGTCTCCTATCGTACCGACGACCCTGCGGGCCGCCTTTCCAGTGTTATCGGCAAAACCCCGACTCCACCTAGACTATCATTATTCCATAATGAGGAACTGTCAAGAGCAAAATCCTGACAACCTGCCCTCAGCGGCTCCGCGACCACTATTTTTCACAGCCTCGCCCCGGCTGCACACTACGCCTCAGGCACTCCAGCAACAGACCTGCCATTTCGGCAGGCCATTTGGGGAATTTTGCGCAGTTGCTCTGCCGGCCCGTGGTCTATGCAACAGTGCCGCGAAACTGCGGAACCCTTGCGGCCGCCCCCTCCCGGTGCTACCATCGCGACAACTCAAGGAACCGGTTTGGAGTGCCCCCGCATGAACTCCCGCCAGCGCGTCTTGGCGATGATCCAAGGCAAGCCCGTCGACCGCCTGCCCCTGATGGCCATCACCATGATGCTTGCGGCCGACCAGATCGGCAGGCCGTACGGCGAGTACGCCCTGGACCACCGCGTCCTGGTCGAGGCCCAGATCCGGACGGCCGAAAAGTTCGGCCTCGACTACGTCTCGGGCATCTCCGATCCCGCCCGCGAGGCCGCCGACCTGGGGGCGCAGATCAAGTACTTCGACAACCAGCCCCCCGCCATCGACGAGTGCAATGCGTTCCTCCACGACAAGGCCGTCCTCGCCCGCCTTCAGGTGCCCGACCCCGCCGCCACCCGCCGCATGGGCGACCGCATCCAGGCGATTGCGCTCTTCAAGGAGCGCGTCGGCCGCCAGTTCCCCATCGAGGGCTGGGTCGAGGGGCCGTGCGCCCAGGGGGCCGACCTCAGGGGCATCAACACCCTGATGCTCGATTTCTTCGACGACCCGTCGTTCGTCCGGGACCTCTTCGCCTTCGTCGTGGAGTTGGAGCACCGCTTTGCCGCGCGGCAGGTGGAGGCCGGGGCGGACATCATCGGCGTGGGCGACGCGGCGGCCTCGCTCGTAGGGCCGCAGATCTACGAGGAGTTCGTCTGGCCGTACGAGAAGCAACTTGTGGACCGAATTCACGCCCTCGGCGCGGCCGTGCGGCTGCACATCTGCGGCAACCTCCGCAAGAGCCTCGCCAAGGTCGGCCAACTCGGTGCCGACATCGTGGACATCGACTTCCCCGTGCCGATGGAAGACGCCCGCCGCGAGATGGGCCCCGGCCAGGTGCTCCTCGGGAACATCGACCCGGTGCGCATCCTCAAGGAAGGCACGCCCGCCGTCGTCCGCTCCGCCCTCGCCGCCTGTCACGCCGCCGCCGGCCCCCGGTATATCCTCGGCGCCGGCTGCGAAGTGCCGCGCGGCACGCCGGAGGGGAACTTTTTGGCGATGCGCGAGTATGCGATGACTGCACCCGTTTAAATAAAACAACGACAACGCCGCCAGCTACGTCGCCGGGGTCTTCGGCATACAGGCGAACGGCTCGCGGTCGTGGATGGTCGGGGCAAGCCAACTGCGGCCGTCCTGGGCGATGAGGGTTAAGGCCGTCTGCGGCCCCCACGAGCCGGCGCCGTAGTTCGGGAACTCCGTCGGCCGCACCGACTGCCACACCTCCAAGATCGGCATGATAATGCCCCATGCGGCCTCCAACTGGTCGGCCCGCATGAACTGCGTGGCGTCGGCCCGACAGACGTCCAGCAGCAGCGTCTCGTAGGCCTCCGGCGGCTCGGCCTGGAAGGATTCCTTGTAACTGAACCGCATGGCCACGGGGCTCAGATGCATCTGCTCGCCGGGCAATTTGGCCAGGAGCGTCAGCAGGATGCCCTCTTCGGGTTGAATACGCATCACCAGCCGGTTCGGCTCCCACTGCTCCATGGCCATGCTCGGGAACGGCAGGTGCGGCACGGAGCGGAAGACGATGCAGACCTCCGACACCCGGGCCGCAAGGCGCTTGCCCGTCCGCAGGTAGAACGGCACGCCCTGCCACCGCCAGTTGTCGATGAAAAGTTTGACGGCGGCGTAGGTCTCGGTCGCCGAGTCGGGGGCGACGTTCGGCTCCGACCGGTAGGCCGGGACGCACGCGCCCAGGACATGCCCTTCGCCGTACTGGCCGCGGACGGCGTGCCGCATGACCTCCTCGTGCGAAATCGGGTGGACGGCGCGCAGCACGTCCACCTTGCGGTTGCGGATCTCCTCGGCCTGGTACAGGACCGGCGGCTCCATGGCCACGAGGCACATGACCTGCGTCAGGTGGTTCTGGACCATGTCGCGGAGTGCCCCCGCCCCCTCGTAGTATCCGCCGCGATGCTCCACGCCGATCTCCTCGGCCACGGTGATCTGCACGTGGTCGATGTAACGGCGGTTCCAGATCGGCTCGAAGATCGAATTGGCAAAGCGGAACGCCAGGATGTTCTGGACCGTCTCTTTGCCCAGGTAATGGTCGATGCGGTAAATCTGCGACTCCTCGAAGACCGCCGTCAGGGACCGGTTGAGTTCCTGCGCGCTCTCCAGGTCGCTGCCGAACGGTTTCTCGATCACGATGCGAGAGCGCTTACGGTCGCGGGCGAGCCTGGCCTTGCCTAACTGGCCCGCAACCGGCCCGAACAACGCCGGCGGCACGGCGAGGTAGAAGATGCGGCTGCCCTTGACGCCGCACTGCTTGTCTTTGGCGTCGAGGCGTTCGGCCAGGGCCGCATAGGAGGCCCGGTCCGAGAAATCGGCCTGCTGATACTCCAGGGCGGGGGCGAAGGCGTTCCAGGTGGCCTCGTCGGTCTTGCCGCGGCGGGAAAAGGCGTCGACGCCCTGGCGGAGCGATTTGCGCCAATCGTCGCTGGTCATCGGGTGGCGGTCCAGGCCGATCACCGTGAAGCAGTCGGGCAGCCACTTCTCCACGAAGAGATTGTAGAGGGCCGGAACGAGTTTTCGGCGCGCCAGGTCGCCGCCTGCGCCGAAGATCAAGATCACCGTCGGGTCCGGGTGACTGTGGGGCTTCATGTTGCCTCCGTAAAGGCTGTCCGTTGTCCCTGATCTCATCCGCCTAGTGGTCCGTCAACTTTGATTATGTGGGTGCCACGGCTGCGCCTTGTGCCGCCGTGGTCGTCGGCAGGGACGCACGGTTGCAAACTGCGCAGCCGTGGCACCCGCAGATTCAATTGTGCCAGGCTACTATCGCGGCAGCCACACTATCTATGATACCCAGGAGCGGCCTCGGATAGACGCCTAACCAAACAAGCGCCAGTACCAGCACCATCAGCACAATGCCGCCGGCCAGGGAGAGCGAGGTCGCGGCAAGGGGGTCGCTGGTGGCCGGGGGCAGGCGCACCGCGGCTTCAGCGGGCTCGGTTTGGGATTCGGGCGGCTTGTACATCTCGATCGCCACGCGCAGGTAATAGAAGAGGCCCACCACGCTGGCGGCCACCATCACGAGGACCAGTGCCCACAGCGTCGCCCCGACACCGGCCGAGAAGATGAGGAACTTGCCGATGAATCCGGCCGTAAGCGGCATGCCCGCCAGCGACAGCAACATCGCCGTGAAGACGCCCGCCATCACTGGCCGGCGGCGGGCGAGACCGCGGTAGTCTTCCAGCCGTTCGGCCTCGCGGTCCGGTGTAGAGAGCACGGTGATGACGCCGAACGCCCCGAGCGTGGTCACGAAGTACGCCACGAGGTAGAACGTGGCCGCCTTGATGCCACGGTCGCCGCTCGCCAGCAGCGCCACGAGCAGATACCCGAGGTGTGCGATGGAGGAGTATGCGAGGATGCGTTTGACGTTGTTCTGGAGCAGCGCCAGAAGGTTGCCCGCGGCCATCGAGGCGATCGCGATGATCGCCAGGACCAGCACGATCTCCTCGGACAACCGGACGCCCCCCTGCGAGAAGAGCCTGAGGACCAGGGCGAACATCGCCCCTTTGGAAACCGTGGCCACAAAGGCCGTGACCGGCGCGGGGGCGCCCTCGTACACGTCGGGCGTCCACAGGTGGAACGGCACGACGCCCAGTTTGAAACCGATGCCGACGAGCATCAGCACCAGGCCCGCGAGCACTAGCGCAGGTGCGCTTGCAACTTCGGAGGCGGTGCCGCCGCCGGCCAGGACTCCGCCGAGGCGCGAAAACTCCATCGTGCCCGAAACGGCGTACACCAGCGCCAGGCCCAGCAGCAGGAACGCCGACGACGCGCCCGCCAGCACAAGGTACTTCAGGCCCGCCTCAACGCTCTTCGTGCGCGCCGGAACGTACGTGACCAGCCCATAAAGCGAAACGCTCAGGATCTCCAGGCCCAGGACGAACGACGCAAAGTGATTGGCCGCAACCAGCACCGCCGATCCGAACGTCGCCACCAGGAGCAGGATGTAGAACTCCTCCCGCCGGCAGTCGTGGGCCGCAAGGTAGCCGTACGAAAGAAGCGCCACGGCGATCGCCGCCGCGAACACGAGGCCCATGTAGAACAGGGCATACGAGTCGATGACCAGAAGGGCTGTGACTTCCCGCGGCGCCTCCCGGCACGCCACCGGCAGCGCAATCAGCCCCGCCACAAGCCCTGCGACCGCCAGCGCGGCCGACGCGCAGTGGCACCGCCGGACGGCCACCGCGAGCATCACCAGCACCGCGGCGCCGCCGACAAAGATAAGCGGCAACATGGCAACCAGGTCGGCGGAGGTCATGGCAGGCCTCCGATCGCGTCGTCAACGTAGATCAGGGATGTGGCACGGCTGGCTTGTCCAGCCGTGGAAAACGCGGTGGCCGCTCTGCCACGGCTGGGCAAGCCAGCCGTGCCACACGCGTTCATGGTGCCCGCGCTGCGAGCGTCTTGCTGCAACGCATGCAGCGCCGGCCGCGCAGTGTCGAGCACCGGCTGCGGATAGACGCCCAGCCACACAATCACCAGGATCATCGCGGCGAAGATAAGCGTCTCGCGGGCCGAGAGGTCCGGAATCTTCCAGCCGCGCTCGTTCGGGCCGTGGAACACCCGCTGGATGATCCAGAGGGCGTAAATGACCGAGAGGACCATGCCGCCTGCCGCCACGGCCATGACGGGCACGCTCACGGCGTACGTGCCGAGAAGCACGAGGAACTCGGCCACAAAGTTGCCGAGGCCCGGCAGGCCCATCGACGCCAGCGCGAAGAAGAGCGTCACGCCGCCCATGCGCGGCACGGTGGCCCAGAGGCCGCCCATGCGGCCCATCTCGCGGGTGCCCAGCCGATCTTGAAGGTCGCCCACCAGAACGAAGAGCGCCCCCGTGCTCACGCCGTGGCAGAGCATCTGCATCACCGCGCCCTGGAGGGCCCGTTCGCCGCCGACGAAAACGCCGAGCATGACGAAGCCCATGTGGCTGACGCTCGTGTAGGCCACGAGGCGCTTCAGGTCGGTCTGCGCAAAGGCCATCGCGGCGCCGTAGAGGATGCCGACGAGGCCCAGGACCATCCCAACGGGCGCAAAGTCGTGGGCCGCCGCCGGGAAGAGCGGCAGGATGAATCGCAGCAAGCCGTACGCACCTACCTTCAGCACCAAGCCCGCCAAGAGGACGCTGCCGGCTGTCGGCGCCTCGGTGTGCGCATCCGGCAGCCACGTGTGAAACGGCACCGCCGGCAACTTGACGGCAAACGCGGCGAAGAAGCAGAGCATCAGCAGCATGCCCGTCACGCCGCCGGGAGCGGCGCCGAGCAGTGCGTCGTAGTCGAACGTGTACGTGCCTGTGGCCGCGCCGTGCACGAAATACAGGCCCAGGATGCCCACAAGCATCAAGAGGCCGCCCGCCTGCGTAAAGATAAAGAACTTCATGGCCGCGTAGTAACGGTTCTCGTGACCCCAGATGCCGATAAGGAAGTACAGGGGCACGAGCATCAGTTCCCAGAAGAAGTAGAAGAGGAACAGGTCCATCGCCAGAAAGACGCCGATCATGCCGGCCACCGACCACGCAATGCACGCGTGGAAGTACCCCAGCCGCTCGCGTATGCCGCGCCACGAGCAGGCGACCGCGATGAGGCCAAGGAACTCCGACAAGGCCACCAGCAGGAGGCTCAGGCCGTCCATCGCCAGGTGAAAGCGGATGCCAAGCGAGGGGATCCAGCGGGCGTCAAACGCGACGAGCCACTGGCCACTTTCCGCCATCGGCGGACGGCCCGCGTACTCTGCGGCAGCCGCGAGCGAGAGAACAAGGCCCGCGGCGAACCCCAGAAGCGTGACCCAGCGCGCGGCCGCCCCGCTCCATCGCGCCGCGAGAATCGCGAGGACGCCTGCCGCCGCCGGAATGATCAGCAGCCACACCAGGGTCATAGCAGCACCGCCACGGCGATGAAGACAACGGCGCCGATTGCAAGGCCCATCGCGTACCACCGGACGTTGCCCGTCTGCGTCTGGCTGAGAACAACGTGCGAGAGGCGGGCGGCCCACGCGACCGCCGCGCAGAGGGCGTCGATGAAGTCGCCCTTGTTCACCCGCGCGATCCACACATACGGCCGGATGAAGAGCCGCTCGTACAGCCAGTCAAAGCCCCAGCCGCCGAACCAGAACCGCCGGACGGCCGAGCCGACGGAACTTGCCGCCAGCCGGTCCGCCAAGGCCGGGCTCCGCAGGAAGCAGCGGTAGGCGAAGTAAATGCCCGTGATGCACACGAGGCCCGCAACGGCCTGGAGCCAGCCATCGGCCGGGATCGCGGCCGGCGCGACCTCCGGCAAGGCTGACGCGAGAAAGTTCGAGAAAACAGGCCGGCCGCCCAGGTTCGCGGGGAGTTCGATAAACCCGCCCACGATCGAGAGCGCCGCCAGGACCGCCAGCGGAATGCCGATCGCCACACCCGGCCGCCGCGCGGGTTTCTCCTTCAGCGGCCCGAAGAACACAAGGAACACCATGCGGAAGGTGTAAACGGCCGTCAGAAGCGCCCCCGCCAGGCCCGCCAGCCACAGCCACAGGCCGCCCGCCGGGGCCATCCACGCCCGCGCCAGGATGAGGTCCTTCGAGTAAAAGCCCGCGGTCACTAGGGGCAGCGCCGCCAGCGACGCCGCGCCGATAAGGAACGCCCAGAACGTCCCAGGCAGTTCTTTCCGCAGCCCGCCCATCTTGCGCATGTCGTGCTCGTGATGCAGGGCGATGATGACCACGCCCGCGCCGAGGAAAAGGAGGCTCTTAAAGAACGCGTGCGTCATGAAGTGGAAGATGGCCGCCGACCATGCGCCCACCCCCAGCGCCAGGAACATGTAGCCGATCTGGCTGATCGTCGAGTACGCCAGGACCCGCTTGATGTCGGTCTGCACGAGCGCCGCACAACTCGCCACCAGCAGCGTGGCCGCGCCGATGATCGCCACCGCCAGTTGCACCGCCGGGGCGAGCGCAAACAGGACGTTCATCCGGGCGATGAGGTACACGCCCGCCGTGACCATCGTGGCGGCGTGAATCAGGGCGCTGGTGGGCGTCGGGCCGGCCATTGCGTCCGGCAGCCACACCTGGAGGGGCAACTGCGCCGACTTGCCGATCGCCCCGGCCAGCAGCAGCGCCGCGGCGGCGGTCGCCAAGCCCGAACCACTCGCCCACTGGGCCGAGGCCCGCTCGGCAATCTGTGGAATCGCCGTCGTCCCGAGGTGCGTAAAGAGGAGCGCCAGGCCCACCGCGAAGGCCACGTCGCCGACACGCGTTACGATAAACGCCTTGCGGGCCGCGCGGCCGTTGACGGGGTCACGATACCAGAACCCGATCAAAAGGTAACTGCACAGGCCGACACCTTCCCACCCCAGGTACAGGAGCAGAAGGTCCCCCGCCAGGACCAGCACGAGCATCGAGGCGACGAAAAAATCCATGTAGGCGAAGAAGCGGCCGTAGCCGTCGTCCTCGGCCATAAACTCGGCCGAGTAGAGCAGAATGAGAAAGCCCACCCACGCGACCACAAGCATCATGATGCACGAGAGCGCATCGAGGTGCAGCGTGAACTGCGGCGCAAAGCCGCCGACGCTCATCCACGCCCAGAGCGTCTGCGTGAACTCCTGCGGCTGACCGGCCGGCATGTAGAAGAGCGCCCCCGCCACGACCGACGCCACCAGCGCCGCAAGGCCCGCCGAGCCGACGCCGATGACCGCCACCAGCGCGCGCGGCCAGCGCCTCCCTCCGAGCACGAGCAGAAGGAACCCTGCCAGCGGCAGGAGCGGCACCAGGAAGAGCGGCTTCAGCATCCTCAGCCTCGCATCTTCGACGCCGCATCGGCGTCGACCGTCCGGAACCGGTGATACAGTTGCAGCACCAAGGCCAAGCCCACCGCGACCTCGGCGGCGGCCGTCGCCAAGATGAAGAGGAACATGACTTGCCCGTCGGCGGCCCCCCAGCGGGCGCCGGCAACCACGAACGCCACTCCGGCCGCGTTCAGCATGATCTCGATCGACATCAGGACAAAGACGATGTTCCGCCGCGCCAGCACACCCACGAGGCCCAGGACAAAGAGGGTCGCTGCCAGCGCAAGGCCGTGTTCCATCGGGATGGCGGTCATGGTGGCCCCTCCTCCGGGCCGGTCTCGAGCGATTCGCGCCGGCCCAGGTGATACCCTCCCACGAGGCCCGCCAGGAGGAGCATGCCGGCAAGTTCCACGCCCAGGACGTAGGGGCCGAAGAGCGCCTGGCCGACTTCCTTCGGGCCAACCTGGGCGGCCTCCGCAACCTCGGCCCCGCCGCCCGAGGCCGCAACGTACAGGAGTTCCGCCAGCAGGACGAGGCAAAGAATCGTCGGGCCGGCCCAGGCGCTGGGGGCGAGCCACGCCCGCTCGCGCTCCACCGACGGGGCGCCCAGGTTCAGCATCATGATGACGAAGACAAACAGGACCAGGATCGCCCCGGCGTAGATGATCACCTCCAGGGCTGCCACCAGCGGCGCCCCGAGCGTAACGAAGACCATCGCCACCGCCAGCAGCGACACCACGAGGTACAGCAGCGCGTGGACGGCGTGCGCCCGCGTGACGACGAGCAGCGTCGCCACGACGGCTACGGCGGCCGAAATGTAGAAGATGTAGGCCATCGCTTACACGCTCACGGCATCAGGCTGCGCACGTCGACGGGCGGCAGTTCGTCCTCGGCCTCGCCCTTGTCCTTGCCCTTGATAGCCAGCCCCGCCACACGGTAGAAGTTGTAGCCGGGGTACTTGCCCACGCCGCTGATAAGGAGGTCCTCTTTCTCGTACACAAGGTTCTTGCGTACGAACTCGCCCATCTCAAAATCGGGCGTCAGTTGGATCGCGTACGTCGGGCAGGCCTCCTCGCAGAGGCCGCAGAAGATGCACCGCGAAAAGTTGATGCGGAACCACTCCGGGTACCGCCGCCCGTGCGCGTCCTCGGCGGCCTGGAGGGCGATGCACTCCACCGGGCAGACGACCGAGCACAGGTGGCACGCCACGCACCGCTCGCCGCCGTCCGGATCGCGCGAAAGGATGATGCGGCCGCGCCACCGCGGCGCCAGGTACGGCTTCTCCTCGGGATACTGCACCGTTTCGCGCCGCCGGAAGGCGTGCAGGAAAACGGTCCAGAGCGTACGCAAGATGCTGAACATACAACAACACTCCTTTACACGCACCCGTCAACTTCGATTATGCGGGTGCCACGGCTGCGCCTTGTGCAGCCGTGGTCGTCAGCAGGAATTCACGGCTGCAAACGGCGCAGCCGTGGCACCCACAGACTCAATCTTGCGTCGCCAGCACGAGCGCCCCCGTCACGGCCAGGTTCACAAGCGCCAGAGGCAGGCAGACCTTCCACCCCAGCGCCATCAACTGGTCGTAGCGGTAGCGCGGCAGCGCCCCGCGCACGAGAATGAAGAACGCGATCACCAGAAGCGTCTTGACGATAAACCACGCCAGCGCCGGCATCCACGGCCCGAGCCACCCGCCGAAGAAGAGCGCCACCGTCAGCGCCGAAATCAGCGTCAGGCCGATGTACTCGCCGACGAAGAACATGGCGAACTTCATGCCGGAGTACTCCGAGTGGTAACCGGCCACGAGTTCCCCCTCCGCCTCGGGCAGATCGAAGGGAATTCGCCGCGTCTCGGCCAGGCCGGCGATGACGAAGATCACGAGGCCCACGACCTGCGGCACGCAGAACCACAGGCGCTTCTGGGCCTCGACGATGTCGGCCAGGTTGAAACTGCCCGCCATCAGCACCACGCCCATCAGCGCCAGCCCCATGAACACTTCGTAACTGACCATCTGGGCGGCCGCCCGCATCGCGCCCACGAGCGAGTATTTATTGTTCGACGACCACCCCGCCAGCACGATGCCGTAAACGCCCAGCGACGAGACGGCCAGGAAAAAGAGCAGCCCCACGTTCAGGTCCGTCACGACTATGCCCGGCGCAAACGCCACGACGACAAACCCCAGCAGCGTCGTCACGACCACGGTCGCCGGGGCCAGCACGAAGACGGGCTTCTCCGCGAACGGCGGAATCCAGTCCTCCTTGAAGAAGAGTTTGACGACGTCGGCCACGGGCTGCGCCAGGCCCAGCGGGCCGCACCGGTTCGGCCCGTAGCGGTCCTGGAAAAGGGCCAGCAGCCGCCGCTCACCCCAGATGAGGCCCGCGGCTAGCGACAGGATGACCAGCCAGACGGCCAGCGGGATGACGAGGATCGCGATAATGCTGCTCATGTCCTCACGCTTTCAACTTGCTAGTACGACAGCACAACTTCCCTATTGTGCGCGGCGGTTCTCCCGAACCGCCGCGCACATCGCAACCCTGCGCTGTCCTGCGAAGAACGCGACACTTCAACCCACGCCGGAAGTTCAACCACCGGCCCGCCCGCCAGCCCCGCCGGCAGGCCCACGACGCCTTCCGGCAGCGAGGGCCTTAGGCGCACCGGCAAACGATACTCCGCCCCGGCCGCGGTCACACAAACGAGGCCGCCTTCCTTGACACCGATGCGCGCCGCATCGTCCGGCCTCAGCGCCACGTACGGCCCGGGAGAAAGATGTGCGACGCCGCGCGAAAGAACGCTCAGTTCTTCCGACCCGAAAATGTGGTACAGCGGCACGGCGAGGCCGCGGGTGTCGTCGCAGCCCGCGCCTATCGGCACGACCTCGGCGACCGGATGGAACGCAGGCGGCACGTCGCGGAACCACTCCGTGCCGGCGCCGGGCGCGGGCTCGATCAGCCGCCAGCCGGGGTCGCCGCCGAGGAGCGGCCCGCCCACCTCCTGTTGGAACTTATTCAGTGCCTGGACGGAATTCCACCCGGGCGCCCAGTACTCGCGGATAAGCGGCGACGGCGGCGGCCCAGAGTAGCCTTCCATCGAGAATGCCAGCGGCGAATCGACGTCCTCGGGCGGCTGCGGCTCGTGCACGTCGCGGTCCGCGTACATCGCCGTGCGGCTGCTGTAACGGTGCGGCTGGCGCGGCAGCCGGGCGCCGGCAACGCGGAAGTCGGCAGGCGGGGCGACCTCAAGCACGGGGGCAAAGACCAGCATCGCCTCAGCCATCGCGGCCATGACCGCATCGAGGTTCGGCCACTCACCTTGTTTCATGCGTCCGGCGGCAACCGCCAGATCGCGTAGCCAGCGCCAGGAATCCTGAACGCCGCCTTCCGGGGCGAAGACCTTCAGGTACCGCTGCGCGCGGCCCTCACTAGAGACGAGCATGCCGTCGCCCTCGGCGAACGTGGCGGCGGGCAGCACGATCTCGGCCCGCTCCGTCGTCAAGTTTGCCAGGTGGTCGATGGCAATGACGTGCTTGGCCACGGCGAGGAGTGCGTCGATCGTGGCGAGCTCGGCGCGGCGGTAAAGATCGTTCTCGAGAATAACGAGCGTGTCGGCAGCGCCGCTACGGAGCGCCTCGGCCGCCGCGGTCAACGGCCCGCCGCCCATGATGGCAAGGCCGAGGCTGTTGGCCTCCGGCACGGTCAGGCAGATACCCGCCGGGCGTCCCGCGGCGCACAGGGCCGAGGCAATGTTGGCGGCGGCCTGCATAACCGCCTCGCTACGACAGCCGAGGCCGGACACGACCAGCGGCCGCGCGGCCGCGCGCAGCGCCGTGGCGATCCGGTCGGCCAGCGCCCGCACGCCATCCGGCAGGTCGGGGACCGCCGGTGCACCGGCGCTCAGCGCGTGGGCCACGGCAAACCCCAGCCGCGCGATGTCGTCGGGAGCGGCGCGGTAAACCTCCGTGGCCACGTCGTCGAGTTTGCCCGCATCGGGCGAGGCGATGTAGAGCGGCCCGAAATCGCGCTGGATCACCTCGCGGTTGGCGCCGTCTTCCCACTCCGCGATGCCAAGTTTGCGGGCCGCGACCATGCCTTTCTGCAAGACCGACTGCCGCAGGGCGAGCGCCAGCATCGGCGCCGAGTTCGTCACGTCTTCGCCCAGGACAAACACGGCGTCGGCGCAGCGGGCCTCGTGCATGGACGCAGGGCGCGCTGGGCCGCGGCGCAGGATGTCGATCGCGCCTGCCAGTAACCGCGCCTCGGCGTCGGAAACGCCCGCATGGAACCGCTCCGGCCCGACGAGCGTGCGCAGGGCGAAGTTCGCCTCCAGCGACGCCCGCGGGCTGCCTATGCCGACCGCGCAGCCCGGTTCGCGCAGAAGTTCCGCCGCGCGGCGGATCGCTTCGTCCCGCGATGTGGCACGGCTGGCTTGTCCAGCCGTGGAAATGCCGCTGCCACTCGCCACGGCTGGACGAGCCAGCCGTGCCACATCCGCCAGAGTATCGGCGTCGCGGATCAATGCCTGGCGTATGCGGCGGTCGCTGTTTACAAACTCGTAGCCGTACCGGCCGCGGTCGCAGAGGAAATAGCCGTTGACTTCGCCGTTGTACCGGTTGCGGATGCGGCGGAGCATTCCGTACCGCTCGCATGGAATCGTGTTACAACCCAAGCCGCAGTGCACGCAGACGGACGGGGCGGTCTGGAGGTCCCACTTGCGGGTGTAGTGCTCCTTGAGGGTCTTGTCGGTGAAGACGCCCGTGGGGCAGACCTCGACCAGGTTGCCGCTGAACTCGTTCTCCAGCGCGCCGTCGGCGTGGCGGCCGAAGTAGACGTGGTTGTGCCATCCGAAGACGCCGAAGTCGCGCCCGCCCGCGTAATCGTTGTAGAACCGCGTGCACCGGTAGCACTGGATGCAGCGGTTCATCTCGTGGTTGACGAATGGGCCGAGGTCCTGGTTGTGGTGCGTGCGCTTCTTGAAGCGGAACCGCCGATAAGTGTGGCCGGTCATGACGGTCATGTCCTGGAGGTGGCACTCGCCCCCCTCGTCGCAGACCGGGCAATCGTGCGGGTGGTTGACCATGAGGAACTCGACGACCGCAGTGCGCATCGCGCGGGCCTCCGGGTCGTCGATGCTGATGCGCGTGCCGTCGGCGGCCGGCGTCATGCACGCCATGACGATCTTGCCCTGCTTGTCCTCGGCGTCCTTGAAGAGTTTCACGGCACATTGTCGGCACGCCCCGACGGAGTGCATCGCCGGGTGCCAGCAGAAGTACGGCAGATCGAAGCCGAGCGAGAGGCACGCCGCCAGGAGGTTTCTCCCCTCGGGCACCTCGTACGGCACGTTGTCGACGTAGATCGTCGGCATCACCGTCTCCACGGACACCGCTTATCGCGGATGTGCCGCGCGAAATCCTCGCGGAAATACCTCAGGCCGCTCCGCAGCGGCTCCATCGCGCCGGGCGCAAGATAGCAGAACGTCCGGCCCGGGCCGAGGAAAACCGTGTGGTCCTCCAGGACCTTCATGTCACCCTCTTCGCCGCGCCCCTCCTCGATGGCCCGCAGCGTGTCGGCCGTCCACGGCAGGCCGTCGCGGCAAGGTGTGCACCAGCCGCACGACTCGCGGGCAAAGAACTCCTGGAGGTTCAGGAGCATCCCCACCGGGCACGTCCGGTCGTCCAGGACGATCATCGTGCCGGTGCCCAGGCGGCTGCCGAACTTGGGCAGATTGTCGAAGTCCATCGGCGTGTCGAGGTGCTGCGGCAGGATAAACGGCGTGGAGGCCCCGCCGGGCAGGGCCGCGCGGAACTGGTAGCCGTCGCGCATGCCGCCCGCGTGCCCCTCCAGAACCTCGCGGACGGTCGTGCCCATCGGCAGTTCCCACCAGCCCGGGCGGCGGACGTTGCCGGCGACGCAGAAGATCTTCGTTCCCGCGTCGGCCGTGCGGCTGAGTTTGCGGAACCAGTCGGGGCCGTTGCTCACGATGTGCGGCACGCAGCAGATCGTCTCGACGTTGTTGGCGATCGTCGGCTTGCCCCACAGGCCGACCGTGGTCGGGTGCGGAGGCTTGGCGCGCGGCACGGCGCGGCGGCCTTCTAGGGCGTCGAGCATGCCGGTCTCTTCGCCGCACATGTAGCGGCCGGCGCTGGTGTGCAGGTGCATCCGGAGGCCCCAGCCGGAACCGAGGATGTTCTCGCCCAGGTACCCGGCCTCGTAGGCCTCGGCGATGGCCCGCTTCAGGCGGGTGCAGGCCGGCTCGTACGCGCGGCGGAGGAAGATGTAGGCCACATCGGCCTGGACGGCGTAAGAGGCGACGATCGCGCTTTCGATCACCTGGTGCGGATCGCCTTCTATCAGCACGCGGTCCTTGAAGGCCCCCGGCTCCATCTCGTCGGCGTTGACCACAAGGTACTTCGGGCGGGGCGCATCGGCGCCCATCGGCACGAAACTCCACTTCATCCCCGCCGGGAAGCCCGCCCCGCCGCGCCCCCGCACGTTCGCCTGCTTGACGAGGTCCGTCACGCCCGCCGGGCCGAGGTCGCGGACGGCCTTGCGCAGGGACTGGTACCCGCCGGCCTGCTCGTACTCCTTCAGCCAGAGCGGCTCCTGGCCGGGGCGGATGTTTTTCGTTAGCGGTTTTTCGGTCATACGATTCACGGCATAACAAAACGCGCCCAGTAAACTGGGCGGCTAACCAAACTATTGATACTGCGCCAAAATGGCGTCGACCTTCGATGGGTCGAGATCGCCGTGCAAGTCCTCGTCAATCATCATTGCCGGGGCGCGGTCGCAGGCGCCCAGGCACGCCACGGGCAGCAGGGTGAATCGCCCGTCG
>JAPLMO010000262.1 GCA_026386995.1 Planctomycetota bacterium
GGGTCGTTCTTGCGGAGGCGGCGGCGTTCTAGCTGGCCAAACTGCTTCACCTGCCGGATAAACCGGCAGGGGTCGTTCGCAACCTACACGAAGACCACTCAATAAGTCCCCGCCCCCCGCGCAAAAAAACCCCGGCCGGCGGGCAGCCGGTCGGGGTGGGTTGGGTTGACTAAGGACGCGTGGCGTTAGGCCCGACGACGACGCCAAGCGTAGGCCACCAGAACCAGCAGGCCGGTGCCCAACAGGATCAGCGTGGAGGGCTCCGGGACCGGCGTCAGCCAGAGAGTCACCCCGGACGTCGATACCGTAACGTAATTCCCATTTCCAAGCGACTGCGCCGCAAACGCAGTTGTCATATCCGCGTCCGCTGTCACGCTCGTGATCAGCGGCATGCTAAACGGGACCGTGGGAAGACCCGGGGTCAGGAGAAATGCATCGATCCCAAGCACATTCAGGTTCTGCGGGCCAGAACCGTATGTACCGACATTCTCCCACTTGATAGGGTCGGTTCCAGTGAGTTGAATCGGAGAAACCCCCTCATTGTACTCGAGCGTGAAGTTAAACGTCGCCCTTTGTGCAGGTGTGGTATACCTAAGTCGCTCGAAGCGGTCCGAGAGAATGGTGGCACCGTTGCCCAGGACGTTTATTTGGCCTGGTCCCTGGATATAACCGCCCCCATTCGTGTTCGACCATGTGCCGCCAGAGAACGTTGCGATTCCACTCTGGGCCATACTCAATCCCTTGATATAGGCGGTGCCGCCTTCTTGAACATACTGTGCTGTACTGCGGACCCGGAAATACATGTCGGTGTGCTTCATGACGCCGCCCGAGGTCAGCGTGATCTTGTTGCCGGCGTACTGTGCACCGATGTACCCCGGGAGAGCGGGCCAGACCGCCGGGTTGGTCATGTCGATGTCTAACACGGTGACGGCTGCGGCATTGGGGAGTTCCAGTGATCCTCCTCCCGCCGCCGTGGCGACATCGCCGTTCCAGTTGCCCCATGGGGCGGCGTAGCCGGGGATGGGTCCGCCGAAGTCGCTCCATTTGGACGTGAGTGCTCCGCCATCCCAGGTTATGGTTGCCGCCTGGGCCGACGTGGCCAGCACCAGCACCACGCACACGACGAGTGTCGCACTAAGAAATCTCGCAAACATGGTAGGTCTCCTAAACTTTCTGGGCTTATTGCCCAATCTGTCGGCTCCCGGCGGCGAAGCGCCGCAAGGAACCATACCCGACCTTCCGCGCCCCCCAGAACCAAATCCGAGTGAAAAACGCGGTCGGTCACGTCGTAGAGCGGATTTCAATCCGCTTGAACGGAATGAATTCCGTTCTACGACTCCAAAGTGACGACGGCCTCATGCGATGGTTCGCCGTAGAACCTACACCCCCGCCATCCGTGCAAGGGCGCATAGAAGTAAGGCACAGTTCCGCACGAGAGGAAAGCGGCCGGTACGAAGAAGCATGAGCGGGCCGCAGGTCAATCGCGCGAAGAAACACCGCCCAACGGCGCGAGCGGTGCTATCGCCT
>JAPLMO010000201.1 GCA_026386995.1 Planctomycetota bacterium
GGTGGCCAACTGGTACGACCAGAGCGAACTGATCGTCCTGTCGGCCGAGAGCGTGCGCGACGCGGTGCTCATCGGCGTTGCGCTCTCGATCCTGATCCTGCTGGTGTTCCTCAGAAACGTCAAGATCACGCTCATTGCGGCGATTATCGTACCGTCGGTCCTGGCGGTGACCGTGCTGATGCTGTACGTACTTCGAATGAGTTTCAACATCATGACACTGGGCGGCATGGCGGCGGCGGTCGGCCTTATTATTGATGACGCCATCGTGATGATCGAGCACCTGATTCGCCGGCTGCGCGGAGGCATCGGCCAACCGCTGGAGCGGATCAAGGCTGCGGCGATGGAGTTCACCGGGCCGCTGACCGGCTCGTCGGCCTCGACGATCATCATTTTCGCGCCGCTGGCGTTCCTGTCGGGCGTGACGGGGGCGTTCTTCAAGGCGCTGTCGCTGACGATGGCCGCCAGCCTCTTCATCTCCTACCTGGTGGCGTGGTTGGCCGTGCCCCTGCTGGCAACGCGCCTCTTGGGCGAGAAGGATGCAAGGCAGAAGGAAGGCGGGCTGCTGTCGGGGCTTATCCACCGGGCGTACGCCGGGATGATGCACGGGCTTCTTGTGCACCCATGGGCGGTTCTGCTGATCGCGGCCCCGCTGCTGGCGGCGGGATGGTTCGGCTACAAGCATACGGGCGTGGGGTTCATGCCGAAGATGGACGAGGGCGGATTTGTGATCGATCCCACGGCCCTGCCCGGCACGTCTCTTGCCGAAACCGACCGTCTTGTCCGCAAAATCGAAGACATCCTGAAAGAGACCCCCGAGGTCCAGACTTACTCCCGGCGCACCGGCCTTCAACTCGGCGGCATGGTGACCGAGGCCAACGAAGGCGATTTTTTCGTGCGCCTCAAGCCCTACCCGCGCCGCCACATCGAAGAGGTCATTGACGAGGTCCGAGGCAGGATCGAAGAAACCATCCCCGGCATCCAAGTCGAGTTGCCGCAGTTGATGGAAGACCTCATCGGCGACCTGACGGCCGTGCCGCAACCCATCGAGATCCAACTCTTCTCCGACGACGCCAAAGTGCTGAGCGAACTGCCGCCGAAGGTCGTCAAGGCCATCGAAGGCATTCCCGGCGTCGTGGACGTCAAGAGCGGCATCGTCCTGGCCGGCGACGCCTTGGACATCACGGTCGACCGCGAGAAGGCCGCCCTGGAGGGCGTCGATCCGGAGTACGTCACCAAGATGCTCGAGGCCCACCTGGCGGGCCTCGTGACCACGCAGGTCCCGCGAGGGCCGAAGATGGTCGGCGTCCGCGTCTGGACGCCCAACCGCGACCGCGCGACGGACCTCGCCTTGCCCGAGATCCCCTTGCGGGCGCCCGACGGCCACGTCTTCCCCTTGAAACGCGTGGCCGCCATCACACCGATCACCGGCCAGCCGCAGATTATGCGCGACAACCTCCGCCGCATGGTGGCCGTCACGGGCCGCATCGCGGGGCGCGACATGGGCTCGACGATCGAAGAAGTCCAGAAGGTTCTCAAGAAGCCGGGCCTCCTTCCGCCCGGCATGTCGTACACCCTGGGCGGCCTGTACGCCCAGCAACAGATCGCCTTCCGCGGCCTGGTGGCGGTGCTCGTGGCGGCGGTGGTGCTGGTGTTCCTGCTGCTGGTGTTCCTGTAT